>SKHK01000174.1 GCA_007117005.1 Paracoccaceae bacterium | reverse complement strand
CTGGCGCTGTGCGGGGGCGAGACCACCGTCACCCTGCGCGGGGCGGGAAAAGGCGGCCGCAATCAGGAGCTTGCCCTGCGTGTGGCCGCCGGCATGGCGGGGGTTTCGCGGCCCTGGCTGTTCCTTTCCGGCGGCACCGACGGGCGCGACGGGCCCACGGATGCCGCCGGGGGGCTGGTCGATGGCGGCACCCTGGCGCGGATCGGGGCAGCGGGGGGCGACTGGCGGGCGCTGCTGGCTGACAATGATTCGCACCGCGCGCTGGGCCTGGCGGGTGATCTGCTGATCACCGGGCCCACCGGCACCAATGTCGCTGACATTCAGATCATCCTGATGGGCTAGCCGCGCCCAGCGGGCTTTTCCCGGGCGCGGCGAATGTGTATCAGGCAAAAAAGCCGCATGGTGGAGGGCAGGATGCGACGGGTGGTTGTCACGGGGCTGGGAATGGTCACGCCGCTGGGCTGCGGGGTCGAGGCGACCTGGTCGCGCATCCTTCGGGGGCAATCCGGCGCCGGGCCGATCACGCGGTTCGACGCCGCGCATCTGGCCACCACCTATGCCTGCGAGATCCCGCGCGGCGATGGCGGCGACGGCACGTTCAACCCCGATGACTGGATGGAGGCAAAGGAACGGCGCAAGGTCGATGACTTCATCCTTTACGGCATGGCCGCCGCGCAGCAGGCGGTAGAGGACGCCGGCTGGACCCCCGAGGACGAGGAAAGCCGGCTGCGCACGGGCGTGATGATCGGCTCCGGCATCGGCGGGCTGACCACGATTGCCGAAACCGCGCTGTTGCTGAAGGAACGCGGGCCGAAGCGGGTTTCGCCGTTCTTCATCCCCGGCGCGTTGATAAACCTGATTTCCGGTCAGGTCAGCATCCGCTACGGGTTCAAGGGGCCGAACCACGCCGTTGTGACCGCCTGTTCGACCGGCGCCCATGCCATCGGCGACGCCGCGCGGCTGATCGCCTTTGGTGATGCGGATGTGATGGTCGCCGGCGGCGCCGAAAGCCCGATCAGCGAGATCGGCATCGCCGGGTTCAACGCCTGCAAGGCGCTGTCGACCAAACGCGCCGATGACCCTGCCGCCGCCAGCCGCCCCTATGACGCCGACCGCGACGGCTTTGTCATGGGCGAGGGGGCGGGCGTCGTGGTGCTGGAGGAATACGAGCATGCGCGCGCCCGCGGCGCAACAATCCATGCCGAGGTGCTGGGCTACGGGCTTTCGGGCGACGCCTTTCACATCACCGCCCCGTCAGAGGATGGCGACGGCGGTTTCCGGTCGATGCAGGCGGCGCTGAGCCGCGCCGGTCTGGAACCGGCGGCGCTGGACTACATCAACGCGCATGGCACCTCGACCATGGCCGATGTGATCGAACTGGCGGCGGTGGAGCGGCTTCTGGGCGATGCCGCGGGCCGGGCCACGATGAGTTCGACTAAATCCGCCATCGGGCATCTGCTGGGGGCCGCGGGCGCGGTAGAGGCGATCTTCTGTATCCTGGCGATCCGCGATCAGGTGGCGCCGCCGACGCTGAACCTTGACAACCCCGCCGTCGATACCGCGCTGGACCTGGCGCCAAAGGCCGCGCGGGAACGCAGGATCGACGTCGCGCTTTCCAATTCCTTCGGCTTTGGCGGCACCAATGCCAGCCTGATCATGGGGCGGGTTGACGGCTGATGATGAAGCATGTCGCGGCCAACGCGCTGACGCTGATGATCGTCGGGCTGATACTGCTGGGGGGCGTTCTGGCCGCCGGGCAGCGGGCGTTCTTCGCCGAGGGGCCGCTGACCGATGCCGTGTGCCTGCGCATCCAGCCCGGCGCGAACCTGTCCGCCGTGACCCGCGATCTGGACGCCCAGGGCGCGATTTCCAGCGCCACGCTGTTTCGTGTCGGCGCGCAGCAGACGGACCGGGCCGGGCGGCTGCGATTCGGCTCTTATCTCATCGAGCCCGGCGCCTCGATGGATCAGATCCTGGATCAGGTGACGCGCGGCGGGGCCTCTACCTGCGGAACGGAACTGCAGTTGCGCATCGGGGTCACGCGCAGCGCGCTGTTACTGCGCGAACTGGACCCGGCCACGCAGCGGCTGGAGGAACGTTTCAACCTGCCGCTGGATACCGACCCGCTGCCGGAGGAGTTCATCGAACAGGCCGCCCTGCCTGATACCCGCCTGCGCGTCACCATCGCCGAGGGGGTGACAAGCTGGCAGGTCTGGAACGCCCTGCGCCAAGCCGATTTCCTCAGCGGCGATCTGCCCGAGGTGCCTGACGAGGGCTCGCTGGCGCCGGATACCTATGACGTGCGGCGCGGGCAGGACCGCGCGGCACTGGTGGCCGAAATCCAGGCCCGTCAGCAGGCGATCCTGGCCGACGCCTGGGAGACCCGCGCCGAGGGGTTGCCCATCACCGACCCGCAGGAGGTGCTGATCCTGGCCTCGATCATCGAACGCGAGGCCGGCGGCCCGCGCGAACTGGCCGAGGTGGCGGCGGTCTTCTACAACCGCATGGCGCGCAACATGCGGTTCCAGATGGATGCCACCATCATCTACGGCATCACCCGCGGCGAGGGGGTCTTTGGCCGGTCCATCACGCGCCAGGACATCAATGGCGTGACAGAGCGGCGCCAGCATGGCGAGGTGCTGTACAACACCTATCAGATCGACGGCCTGCCCCCCGGGCCCATCGCCAACCCCGGCCGCGCGGCGATTCTGGCCACGCTGAACCCGGATCAGAATGACTATCTGTTCTTTGTCGCCGATGGCACCGGTGGGCATGCCTTTGCCGAGACCCTGGCCCAGCACAACCGCAATGTCGAACGCTGGCGCGCCATCGAGGCAGAGCAAAGGCGGCAGCAGCAACAATAGGTTGTCTGGCGTTCCTGACGCTGTCTCTTGAATTTTCCGGAAACGGCCGTTGCAACTTCAGCGCGAAAATCTTGACTTTTCGTACGCCTTGAGGTAGAGGTTCCGGCACGCTGGAACAGGTGGGCAAGCGGCATGGGGGCCTCCCCCGTGCCGCTTTTTCATTGCGCTCGCACGGGGGGAGCAGGACAGCGGACAACAGGCATGACAGACCAAGAACCCCGCAAGGGGACGACACCGCCGCCCGATGTGGTGGCAGCGGCCGACTGGCTTTTCGCACAGTCGGCCGAGACGTTGATGGCAGCAATCATCGACATCCAGGCCGGGCAATTCGGCCCGGCCAGCGACATGGGCGCCACGCTGGGGGCGCTGCGCAAGGCATTGGAGGCCGTACTCAATGAACGGGCACGCATCGACCGCATCAACAGCCGCGAAGGCGGCGCGCGCGACGGAGAACTGGACCTTGGCGCCGCACGCGCCGAAATCCGACGCCGAATGGATCGCCTGCGCGCCGCCGCCGATCAGGGAGGCGTTTCTGGAAAGCCTCAGTGACGGCGCGCTGATGGCGCTGCCCTGGTTGTTCGAATTCTGGGCGCTGGCGCATCAGGTGCCGCCGCCGGGGGATTGGCGGACCTGGCTGTGCATGGGCGGGCGCGGCGCGGGCAAGACGCGCGCTGGGGCCGAATGGGTGCGCGCGATGGTGGAAGGGGGTGGCCCGCGCGATGCGGGCCGCGCCACCCGTGTGGCGCTGGTCGGCGAGACCTATGACCAGGTGCGCGACGTGATGATCTTTGGCGACAGCGGCATTCTGGCCTGTTCGCCCCCCGATCGCCGCCCGCAATGGGAGGCCACACGCCGGCGGTTGGTCTGGCCCAACGGCGCCGTGGCGCAGGCGTTTTCGGCGACCGAGCCCGAGGCCCTGCGCGGGCCGCAGTTTGACGCCGCCTGGGCCGATGAACTGGGCAAGTGGAAAAAGGCCGAAGAGGCCTGGGACATGCTGCAATTCGCGTTGCGGCTGGGCGAGGACCCGCGCTGCATGGTCACCACGACGCCGCGTGCACAGCCCACGCTGAAGGCGCTGATGGCGCGGGGATCGACCGTGGTGACGCGGGCGCCCACGCAGGCCAACCGGGCGTGGCTGGCGAAGTCCTTTCTGGACGAGATCGAGACCCGATATGGCGGCACCAGGCTGGGCCGGCAGGAGATCGAGGGCGTATTGGTCGAGGATGCAGAGGGCACGCTTTTCCCCGCCGCCGCGCTGGAGGCCGCGCGGGTGAGCCGCGCGCCAGAGGGTGGTCGGGTGGTGGTCGCGGTGGACCCGTCTGTCAGCAGCGGCGCGGGGGCCGATCTGTGCGGGATCGTGGTCGCCCGGGCCGTGACCGAGGGGCCGGTGCGTGACTGGCGCGCCTGGGTGCTGGAGGACTGTTCGATCCGCGCGCGCAGCCCGTCCGACTGGGTGCAGGCGGCGCTGGACGCCATGGCCCGGTTTGGCGGCGACCGGCTGGTGATCGAGGCCAACCAGGGCGGCAACCTGCTGACTGAGGCGCTGCGCGCGGCCGATCCGCTGGTGCCGATCCGGGCGGTGCATGCCGGCCTATCGAAACATGCCCGCGCCGAGCCGGTCGCGGCGCTTTACGAACAGGGGCGGGTCAGGCATCTGCCCGGCCTCGGTGCGCTGGAGGAAGAGATGGCGCAGATGACCGCGCAGGGCTGGCGCGGGCGCGGCAGCCCGGACCGGCTGGACGCGCTGGTCTGGGCATTGACCGACCTGCTGATCGAACCCGCCGCCAACCGCCGCGCGCCGCGCGTGCGGCTGCTGTGAAGGATCTGGCTGATCTTTCCGTCTGATATTGGAAAAGTGAAATATTGAGCGAGAAATACTGTCACTATTTTCGTATCAGCCCATCACAAGATTGAAAAATTGTTATTTTAAAATCGCATGGGCGCGGTCGCCATGGCCCTGGCGGCCGTGACAACAGCGCCCTTGTCTCAGCCGGTCCGGTGCGGCGCGCCCTTTCGGCAAGGGCGGAAGGGCTGAACCGGGCGCGCCCAACGCGGTTTCTTCAACCGCGTTGCAAGCGTCTTTCTTCAAGACGCTTCTTTCCGGACCGCATCAGGCGCCGGGCAGGGTTTCGGGTCGTTTGAACCGGTTCATCGCCCCGGCAATTGCGTCGGTCTGGATGCCCAGCGCGAAGGTCAGCACCGAATAGGGCGGCCGTCCTACCAGCCGGTTGGCCAGCGCCAGCGCCCGCATCGCCGGGCGGATCGGCACATCGGCATCGATCCATAGCTGAACCGTGTCGCCATTCGCGCGCGTGGTGGACAGGATCGCCCGGCGCCAGCGGATCGCCTCCCACGGGATCAGGGCGTCCGACAGGCGCCGATCCTGCAGCCCGTCCGGCCCGATGCTCAGGATCGGCGCGGGCAGGCGCAGCATATCCAGAACGCCCAGCACCCCCACCAGCCCGGCGGCGCCCGTCACCAGCCCCAGCGCCAGAAAGATCAGCCCCGCCCAGGGTACCTCGCCCATCAATTCGACCGCCAGCGCCAGCACCATCAGGGCCGCCAGCAGCATCATCGCCCATAGCGCCAAGGCCGCCGCACAGCGCAGCGCGTTCGGGTGGGCGGTCAGGACGGGGTCGCGGGTGGTTCGGCGGGCCATGGCGCATCAACACCGGGGCGCCATGCGGGGTCAAGAGCGCGTTGCAAAAGGGGTGTTGCGGCAAGGGCCGGGTCTGCGTGCGCCGGGCAGGGCGGATGTTCAGCTTTGGCCTTCATAACCCCCAGCCATGGCCCGAGGGGCGCGCCGACGGAACGCGGTTTCGCGGCCCGGCGGCGACAGACGAGGAGGCGGGACGGATGTTCGATTTCTTGCGCAAGGCAGCGGTGGACAGCCCCGAGGCGAAGGCCTCGGCCGTGGGGCCGCTGGTGGCGGGCAAGGCCGGCCGGCAGGCGGCGCTGGCCGAGGCACTGCGCCCGCGCTGGACGGCGCGCGACACCGTCTCGCTGACCCGCGCGGGGTTTCTGGGCAATCCGATGGGGTTTCGCGTCGTCCGCCTGATCTCGGAAGCCGCCGCCGCGCTGCCCCTGGTACTGCAGGACCATGAGCGGCGCTATGAGGATCACCCGCTGGTGGCCCTGCTGCGCCGGCCGAACCCGGTGCAAGGCAAGGCGGAGTTTCTGGAGGCCGTCTATGCGCAGCTGCTGCTGTCCGGCAACGCCTATGTCGAGGCCGCGGGCCTGCTGCCGGACAAAGCCGGCGCCCTGCCGGCCGAGCTGCATGTGCTGCGTGCCGACCGGATGAGCGTTGTGCCCGGCCCCGATGGCTGGCCCGCTGCCTGGGTCTACGAGGTCGCGGGCCGCAAGCACCGGTTCGACATGGGCGAGGGTGCGGGGCCGATCTGTCATATCCGCGCCTATCATCCCGTCGACGACCATTACGGCCTCTCGCCGCTGGAAGCCGCAGCCACCGCCATCGACGTGCACAATGCCGCAAGCCGCTGGTCGAAGGCGCTGCTGGACAATGCCGCGCGCCCCTCTGGCGCTATCGTCTACAAGGGCGCCGACGGTCAGGCGACGATGAGCCCTGAACAGTTCGAACGCCTGCAGGCCGAGATCGAGACCAACCATCAGGGCGCCCGCAACGCCGGTCGGCCGATGCTGCTGGAGGGCGGGCTGGACTGGAAGCCGATGGGGTTCTCGCCCTCGGACATGGAGTTTCACAAGACCAAGGAAGCCGCCGCGCGCGAGATCGCCATCGCATTCGGTGTGCCGCCGATGCTGATGGGCATCCCGGGCGACGCGACCTATGCGAATTATCAAGAGGCCAACCGCGCCTTCTACCGGCTGACGGTGCTGCCGCTGGTGGCCAAGGTCGCCGCCGGGCTGGGCCACTGGCTGGCGCAGCATGCCGGCGAGGCGGTGGCGCTGAAGCCCGACCTGGACCAGGTGCCGGCGCTGGCTGCCGAGCGTGACCAGCAATGGCGGCGGGTGTCGGAGGCGTCTTTCCTCAGCGATGCCGAAAAGCGTGTCCTGCTGGGGCTGCCGCGGCTGGCGGAGGACGAATGACGGCGCGGCGGGCGATCGGCGGCTCGCGCTTTCTCTACGACAGTTTCGACCTGGCCGAGGCGCGGATCGCCGCGCAGGAGAAGGTCGAGGCCGAGCGGCGCGCGGGGCTGGAATATCGGCTGGGGCGGATCGAGGCCACGCTGGAGCGGCTGGAGAAACGCCTGTGGCTGACGGTTTACGGCGTGGCGGCAGGGGTTCTGGCGCATGGCGCGCTGGCGTTTCTGGCGGTGGGGTGAGGAAGCGGTGCTGGTGCACGCCTTTCCGTTTGAGGGGGCTGCCGCCCCCGCCCCCTTCGGGGCCTCCCCCGCGAGTATTTCGGGCAAAATGAAGGGGCTTTGGGCTCCTTCCATGCAGGATCGGACGGATTGATGGTCGAGCTTGAGCGGAAATTCCTGGGCGGCGCGGGCGCGGGCGCGGTGGCGCTGGCCGACGGGGTGGTGGTGTCGGGCTATGCCTCGGTCTTCGGGGCGCGGGACCGGGGTGGGGACGCGGTAGTGGCGGGGGCCTATGCGGCCTCGCTGGCGCGGCTGGCCGCCGCCGGGGGGCGGGTTCGGATGCTCTGGCAGCACGACCCCGCGCAGCCCATCGGGATCTGGGACGAGGTGCGCGAGGACGGGCACGGGCTGTGGGTGAAGGGGCGGTTGCTGCCCGATGTGGCACGCGCCCGCGAGGCGGCGGCGCTGCTGGCGGCCGGGGCCGTGGAGGGGCTGTCGATCGGCTATCGCACCAAGCGGGCCGAGAAGCTGCCCGGCGGCGGGCGGCGGCTGATCGAGCTGGAATTGTGGGAGGTCTCGCTGGTGACCTTTCCGATGCTACCCTCGGCGAAGGTGGCCGCGCCCGCAGGGGTGAAGGCGGCGGGGCCGGCGAGGGCCGAGATGGCCGCGCTGGCCGAAGGGCTGGAGACGGCGCGCGTGGCGCTGCGCGGCGAGGGCTTCGAGAAGTGAGGACGGAAAGGATGGCGGAGATGGAGAGCGGTTTTGCCGGCGCGGGCCGGGAGAGCGGGGCCGGGGCCGAGCCTGCGGGCGAGGCTTTGCGGCTGAAGGCGGCGATGGAAGACTTTGTAAGCGAGATCAAGTCTTTCAGGGCTGAAGTGACGGGCAATCTGAAACATCAGGAAGAGCGGATGACCATGCTGGATCGGAAATACAACGCGCGCCTGGCCGCGCCGGCTTCGCGCCCCGCGCTGGCCACGGGTGATGCGGGCGAGGGGCTGCATCTGAAGGCCTTTGACGCCTATCTGCGGTCAGGCGATGACGAGGGCCTGCGCGGACTGGTGTTGGAGGGCAAGGGCCTGAACACCGGCACCGGGTCGGAGGGTGGCTATCTGGTCGACCCGCAGACCTCGGCCCGGGTGCAGGGGGCGCTGCTGGCGTCGGTCTCCATTCGCAGCATGGCGAATGTGGTGCAGGTGGAAGCCGGCAGCTATGACGTGCTGGTCGATCATGGCGAGCTGGGTTCCGGCTGGGCCGACGAGACCGACCCCACGACCGGCACGACGCCGCCGGTGCTGGACCGCATCTCGATCCGGCTGCACGAGCTGTCGGCGATGCCGAAGGCGAGCCAGCGGCTGCTGGAAGACAGCGCCTTTGACGTCGAGGGCTGGCTGGCCGAGCGGATCGCGCAGAAGTTTTCGCGCGCCGAGGCGGCGGCATTCGTCTCCGGTGATGGCGACGGAAAGCCGCGCGGCTTTCTGGATCACACCATCGTCGCTGATGACACCGCCGACTGGGGCGAGCTGGGTTATATTCCCACCGGGGCGGCGGGCGACTTTCACGCCATGAACCCGGCCGATGCGCTGATCGACCTGGTCTATGCGCTGGATGCCGGCTACCGCGCCAATGCGGCCTTCATCATGAATTCCAAGACCGCCGGTGCCGTGCGCAAGATGAAGGATACCGACGGCCGTTTCCTGTGGGCCGACAGCCTGGCCGCGGGCGAGCCCGCGCGGCTGATGGGCTATCCGGTGGTGGTGTCCGAGGACATGCCGGATATCGACGCGGGCGCCCATGCCATCGCTTTCGGCGATTTCCGTGCCGGCTACACCATCGCCGAGCGTCCGGACCTGCGCGTGCTGCGTGATCCCTACAGCGCCAAGCCCAACGTGCTGTTCTATGCCACCAAGCGCGTCGGCGGTGATGTCACCGACTTCCGCGCGATCAAGCTGCTGCGCTTTTCGGCCAGCTGAGCGGATCGCCCCCGCGGGCTTTCGGGCCGGCGGGGGCGAGGGCGGCGTGGGTTCGGTGGCGGGGCTGTTGCCCGGCCGCCGGGGCCCTGCACGGTCCGGCTTTTCCCCCTCCCGTGCGAGCGGTGCAGGGTCGGCCCGCGCCGTCACCAACCTTTTTCAACGCGCCGGAACACGAGGATGCGATGCAGCTGACAGAGATCACGCCCTTGGACGATGCCGCCCTGCCGGTGGCCGCCTTTCGCGCCCATCTGCGGCTGGGCACGGGCTTTGCCGATGATACGTCGCAGGACACCGCGCTGGCGGCCTATCTGCGCGCGGCGATCACCGTGATCGAGGCGCGCACCGGCAAGGCCCTGATTGCGCGGGATTTCCGGCTGGTATTGCAGGCCTGGCGCTGGGTTGATGCGCAGGCGCTGCCGGTGGCGCCGGTCAGCGTGGTCAGCGAGCTGGCGATGCGCGGCGCGGGCGGGGCGCTGACGCCGGTCGACCCGGCGCGCTGGCGGCTGGTGGCCGATACGCAGCGCCCGCGGCTGGTGGCGCGGGGCGCGATGCTGCCGCAGATCCCCGTGGCCGGGCAGGCGGAAATCAGTTTCACCGCCGGTTTCGCGCCGGACTGGGCGGGCGTGCCGGCTGATCTGGCGCAGGCGGTCATGCTGCTGGCCGCACAGTATTACGAGGCGCGCACCGGCGCTGTGCCGCAGGTGCCTGATGCCGTATCGGCCCTGATCGCGCGCTGGGTCCCGGTCCGGGTGACCGCCGGGCGCTCTGGTGGAGGGGCGGGGCAATGAGCGGCTATCACCCCAACCGCGCGATGGTGCTGGAAGAGGCCGTGGAGGTGCCCGACGGCGCCGGTGGCCGGGTGCTGGACTGGCAGGCGCTGGGCACGTTGTGGTGTGACTTGCGCGCGGGTTCCGGCACCGAGCAGCGCGGCGAGATCGTGCCCGAGGGGCGCATGCGGTTCCGCATCTTCCTGCGCGCCGCCCCCCAGGGCAGCCCGCAGCGCCCGCGCCCGGATCAGCGCCTGCGCGAAGGTGACCGCGTGTTCCGCATCCTGGCCGTCAGCGAGGCCGATGCCGCCGGCGCCTGGCTGATCTGCCACGCCAGCGAGGAGGTGCCGGCATGAGCTATGCATCCGCAGGAACCCTGCAGGCGGCGCTCTATCAGTTCCTGACCGCCGATGCGCCGCTGATGGCGCTGACCGGGGGCGCGGTTTTCGATGCCGCCCCGCCGGGCACGCCGACCGGCACGCATCTGGTACTGGGCGAGGAAGAGGTGATCGACCGCTCGGACATTTCCGGCCCCGGGGCGGAGCATCGCTTCACCCTGTCGGTCAGGTCGGATGCCACGGGGTTCGCACAGGCAAAGGCGGTGGCCGCGCGGCTGGCGGAGATCGTCCCCGAGGCGGCGCTGGACCTGGCCCCGTCCGGCCGGCTGGTGGCGATCTGGTTCGACCGCGCGCAGGCCCGGCGGCTGGATGGCGGCGCGGTGCGGCGGGTGGATCTGCGGTTTCGCGCCCGGGTGGACGGGCTGATCGGCGACTAGGCGTAACGCCTTGGCCGCGGGCCGGGCGACAGGATCAAGGAGAGCACGCATGACGGTGCAACGCGGCAGGGATCTGCTGATCAAGATGGACATGACCGGCGATGGCACGTTTCAGACCATTGCCGGCCTGCGCGCCACGCGCATCAGCTTCAACACCGAGACGGTGGATGTGACCAGCCTGAACAGCCCCGGCGGCTGGCGCGAGCTGCTGGCCGGCGCGGGGGTCAAGGCGGCGACGATCTCGGGCTCTGGCGTCTTTCGCGATGCCGCGACGGACGAGCGTGCGCGGGCGATCTTCTTTGCCGGCGAGATCCCGCAGGTGCAGGTGATCGTGCCGGATTTCGGCACCATTCAGGGGCCTTTCCAGATCACCTCGATCGAATATGCCGGCAGCCATAACGGCGAGGCGACCTATGAGATGGGCCTCGCTTCGGCCGGGCAGCTGGATTTCGTGGCGATGCCCGAACCCGGCGAGGAACCCGAGGATTACGAGGGCGACGGCAGCGGCGATCCCGGCGATCCCGGCGAGGATCTGGGCGGCGGGCCGGTCGATGAGCCCGATCTGGGGGGTGAGTGATGGTCAACCCGCATGCGGGCGAGGTGGCGCTGGTCATCGACGGGCAGCGCCATGTCATGCGCCTGACCCTGGGCGCGCTGGCCGAACTGGAGGCGGCGCTGGCCGCCGACAGTCTGGTGGCGCTGGTCGAACGGTTCGAGGCCGGGCGCTATTCGGCGCGCGATGTGGCCGCGCTGATCCTGGCGGGGTTGCGCGGCGGTGGCTGGCGGGGGGACGCCGGCGCGCTGAT
>SKHK01000148.1 GCA_007117005.1 Paracoccaceae bacterium | reverse complement strand
TCCAGCACCCGCGCGCCGGCCAGCGCCGGGCAAAGCGCGCGCGCACGGTCGATGACGGCGTCAAGCTGGCCGTCGGTCGCCGTGCCATCCGCGAATTCCCGTTCCGAGGTCGAGCCCACCGCCACCAGCCCATCGGCATGCGGCACCACATGCAGGCCCGGGGCGTAGATCTGCGGGGCGTCGCGCCAGTCTGCGGCCAGAAGCGCGGCCTGGCCCTTGACCGCCGCGCCGATGCTCACGCCCAGATCGGCGGACAGATCGGCCAGCCCCTCGGCGCCCGTGGCCCAGATAACGGCCTGCGCGCCGGGCGTTGGTGCCGGGCCGGCCTCTACCGTCACACCCAGCGCCGCCAGCGCGGCCGTCAGCGCCGCCAGCGCCGCGCGGGGTGACAGCCGGGCGCTGAGCGTGTCCATCACGACCAGTCCGGTGTCGCTGCGCAGCGCCATGCCCGGCGCCTGATCGGCCGCGATGACCTGCCAGCGGGCGCGGCCCTGCCACAGGTCGGCCGCCGCCTCTGCCCGGGCATGCGCCCGTGCCACCGCCGCATCGTCGCCCAGCGGCTGCACCCGGCCCAGCCGCGCATATCCGGGGTCGGCGCCGCCGATCTGCGCGACATCGGACCAGAACGATTCGGCCATGATCAGGCTGTCGAACTGAAAGGCCTTGATCGCGTTCCATTGTTCCGGCGCATGCGGGGCCAGCGCGCCGACCATGCCGCCCGAGGCGCCCGCGCCGATCCGCCGTTTCTCGATCACCCGCACCGTCACGCCCCGGCGGGCCAGCACGAAGGCCGTGCACAGCCCCAGCACGCCGCCGCCCATCACCGTCACGCCGGTCATTGTCAAACCCGTCCCTTCGCGCCATTGTCGCCGCCGCACCGCCCGCAGCCTAACCGAGCCCGCCTGCATGAGCCAGACCGCCCCCCTGGAATGGGCCGACGACACGCCGGTCAGCCCGCTGTTCGACGACAGCTATTTCAACCCCGGCGCCGGCCTGGCAGAGGCGCGCCATGTCTTTCTGGCCGGCAACGACCTGCCCGCACGGCTGCGCGCCGGGTTCCATGTCGCCGAGACCGGCTTTGGCACCGGGCTGAACCTGCTGGCGCTGGCCGATGCCTGGGCGGGGCGGGGCAGACTGCGGTTCACCTCGTTCGAGGCGTTTCCGATGACGCCGAACGACATGGCCCGCGCGCTGGCGCCCTATGCCGGGGCGCTGCGCGAAGGGCTTGTGGGCGCGCTGGTCGATGCCTGGGCGGGCGGTGACGGCCCGGTTCGGCGGCTGACCCTGCCGGGCATCGTGGCAGAGGTGAATATCGGTGACGCGCGTGAGATCCTGCCGCGCTGGCAGGGGCAGGCCGACGCCTGGTTCCTCGATGGCTTCGCGCCGGCCCGCAACCCGGAGATGTGGGGGCAGGGCCTGATGGCCGCCGTCGCCGCCCGCACCGTGCCGGGCGGCACCTGCGCCAGTTTCACCGCCGCCGGCCATGTGCGCCGTGCACTGGCGGATGCGGGTTTCACCGTCGCCCGCCTGCCCGGCTTCGGTCGAAAGCGCCACATGACCGCCGGCCGGATGGAGGCACCGGCATGAGGGCGCAGAACTACCGTGCCGGGGTCTGGCTGATGGTCGGCGCGATGTTCATCTTTGCCGTGCAGGACGCGATCTCGCGCCATTTGGCCAGCGAATACAACGTGCTGATGGTGATCATGGTGCGCTACTGGTTCTTCGCCGCCTTCGTCATCGCCATCGCCGCGCGCAAGGCCGGCGGCATCGCCGCCGCCGCCCGCACCCGCCGTCCTTTCGTGCAGGCCGCGCGCGGCATCATCCTGGCGGCCGAGGTCTGCGTCATGGTGCTGGCCTTCGTCCTGCTGGGCCTGATCGAAAGCCACGCGGTCTTTGCCGTCTATCCGCTGCTGATCGCCGCCCTGTCTGGGCCGCTGCTGGGCGAGCGGGTCGGCTGGCGGCGCTGGGTGGCCATCGGCATCGGCTTTCTGGGCGTGCTGATCATCCTGCAGCCCGGGATGGGGGTCTTCGACCCGCGCGCGCTGGTCCCCCTTCTGGCGGCGCTGATGTTTGCACTTTACGGCCTGCTGACCCGCTATGTGGCCAGCGAGGACAGCGCCGCGGTCAGTTTTTTCTGGACGGGCACGGCGGGGGGCGCCTTCATCACCGCCATCGGTATCTGGTTCTGGGAACCGCTGGCCCCGGCCGACTGGGGCTGGATGGGGCTGTTGTGCCTGACGGCGGCGGTCAGCCATTACCTGCTGATCCGCGCCTACGAGGTCGCCGAGGCCAGCGCCATCCAGCCCTTTGCCTATCTGCAACTGGTCTTCATCAGCATCATCGGCATCGGCCTGATGGGCGAGGTCCTGCGCCCTAATGTGGCGCTGGGCACGGTGATCGTGGTCATGGCGGGGCTGTTCACCCTGTGGCGGGCGCGGCAGGTCGAAGGGGGCCAAGCACAAGGAGGCAAGGCATGAGGGTTCTGTGCCTGTGTCTGGGCAATATCTGCCGCTCGCCAACGGCCGAGGCCGTGTTGCGCGCCCACGCTGCGCGCGCCGGACTGGTGTGGCAGATCGACAGCGCCGGCACCGGCAACTGGCACATCGGCCAGCCGCCCGATGCCCGGATGCAGGCTGCTGCCCGCGCCCAGGGGTTCGACCTGTCGGGCCAGCGCGCACGGCAACTGGCGGCGTCGGATTTTGACGGTTTCGACCTGATTCTGGCGATGGATGCCTCGAACCTGGCCGATGTACGGCGCCGCGCCCCCGTCGGATCAAGGGCGCGGCTGGTGCGTTTCCTTGACGAGGCGGGGATCGGCGGCGATGTGCCGGACCCGTATTACGAGGGCAATTTCGACGGTGTTGTCGCGCTGGTCGACCGCGCTGCGGCGGCAATTATCGACCGGCTGGCTCGCGCACCATGATCGCTTGTGACCCTTCGTAAGCCCTTACCGCGCGCAGGCGCTTTCCGCGGCCTGACCAAAGGCACGGTAGCGTTGCCAGAACTCCGGATCGCCGGACCGGCGCGACATGCGAACATCCTGCGCGCGCTGCGGGTCCCGGAAGAACTGTGCGGCCCGGCGCTGTTCGGCCCGGGTCAGATGCTGGCGGGCCACTTGGCCGACGCAACGGCACATCGCGCGAGTGGCGCCCGCTCGGTCAGAGCGGTTGCAGGCCGACTCGACGGGGCTGGCCAGGGCCGTGGCGGGCAGGGTAAAGGCCAACGCGGCGGCAATGGCGGCGGCGAAAACGGGTAGGCGCATGACTGCTTCTTCCTCATCTGCGGGGCGGGATCGGGCCCGGCCTTCTCTGGGTTATTGCATGAAATCCTTATCAAAATGCCGCCGATTCGGCAATCGCTAGCACTGGTGCCGGCAGCCCTGTCAGTGGCCAGATATGCCCGGGTTGCGGCTTTTCCGGGCAGTTGCGCGTACCTGCCCCCGTGCTAGAGTCGCGGCCATTGCGGGGGGCTTCATGGCGGACTGGGATTACATCATCGTCGGCGCCGGCACAGCGGGCGCCCTGCTGGCCAACCGGCTGAGCGCGCGCCACCGGGTCCTGCTGCTGGAGGCCGGCGCGCGCGACAATTACCTCTGGGTGCATGTCCCGGTGGGGTATCTTTACTGCATCGACAACCCCCGCACCGACTGGCGCTTCCGCACCCGGGCAGAGCCGGGCCTGGGCGACCGCAGCCTGCTTTATCCGCGCGGCAAGGTGCTGGGTGGCTGTTCGTCGATCAACGGCATGATCTACATGCGCGGGCAGGCGGCGGATTACGATGGCTGGCGCCAGATGGGCCTGACCGGCTGGGGCTGGGACGATGTGCTGCCGCTGTTCAAGCGGCACGAGGATTATGCCGCCGGTCCCGCGGGCGATGCCCATGGCACCGGCGGCGAATGGCGGGTGGAGAACCAGCGCCTGCGGTGGCAGATCCTGGACGCCTGGGCCGCCGCCGCCCAGGCCTGCGGCATCCCCGCGACGCCGGATTTCAACACCGGCGACAATGAAGGTGTGGGCTATTTCAAGGTCACTCAGCGGTCCGGCTGGCGCTGGAACACGGCGCGCGCTTTTCTGAACCCCATCAAGGGGCGCGACAGCCTGAAGGTAGAGACCCAGGCGCAGGTGCTGGGCCTGACGTTCGATGGCACCCGCTGCACCGGGGTGCGTTACCGCAAGGGCGGGGTGGATCACATGGTGCGCGCAGGGGCCGAGGTGGTGCTCTGCGCCGGCGCCATAGGCTCGCCGCAGCTTCTGCAGCTGGCCGGCATCGGCCCGGCGGGTTTCCTGCAATCCATGGGCATCACGCCCCGCCATGACTGCGACGCCGGCGAAAACCTGCAGGACCATCTGCAACTGCGCCTGACCTACCGCATCAACGGGGCGCCGACGCTGAACACCATGGCGGCGACGATGCTGGGCAAGGCGCGGATCGGGCTGGAATACTTGCTGAAACGCTCCGGGCCGATGTCGATGGCGCCCAGCCAGTTGGGCGCCTTCGCGCGCTCTGCCCCGGATGTGGACCGCGCGGATCTGGAATACCATGTCCAGCCGCTGTCCCTGCCCGCCTTCGGCCAGCCGCTGGACCCGTTCCCGGCGATCACCGCCTCGGTCTGCCAGTTGCGGCCGGAAAGCCGCGGCCATGTACGGATCACGGCGCCGGACCCGCTGGCCGCGCCGGAAATCGCGCCGAACTACCTGTCCGCCGCCGCCGACCGGCTGGTCGCTGCCCGCGCCATCCGCCAGACCCGGGCCATCATGGCTGCCGAGCCCCTTGCCCGCTACGACCCGGCCGAGGAACGCCCCGGCCCAGAGGCCCAAAGCGACGACGAACTGGCACTGGCCGCCGGGCAGATCGGCACCACCATCTTTCACCCGGTGGGCACCTGCCGCATGGGCACGGACCCGCGCGCCGTGGTCGGCGCAGACCTGACGGTGAACGGCGTTCAGGGGCTGCGCGTCGCCGATGCCTCGGTCATGCCGACGATCACCAGCGGCAACACCAATGCGCCGACGCTGATGATCGCCGAAAAATGCGCCGAGGCGATCCTGAAAGCGACGTGAACCGCGCTCACCCCTCGTTGCGGTTGCCCCGATACGCTCTTGGCGCCTCCGCCATCGGTTTCTCCGCCCGTGCCCGCTTCTGCAGGGCTCGGGTGCTGCGATTGGGCCCATTCTTGCGCTCGAGATGCAGATACTGCGCGGCACGGCCGGCAATGGGCTCGCGCGGGCGGTCCAGAATATGCTTGCTCATGTCAGTTACCTCCTCCTGCAACTTTCACGAGCATAACATGAATTCGACCCGCCCGCAGCCGTGGCGCCCCGCGCAACCGCCAGCCCATCACAACCGTCGTCAGCAGAAAGGCCGCGTTCGTCACGGCATTCACCGGCGCGGCCCAAAATCCCGGCCCGGTCGGCTCGCAATAGACATCGACCGGTGCAAACCAGTCCATTGGCACGCCCCTGAAACCCCGCCGCCCCTTCATTTTGCCCCAAATACTCCGGGGGGTGAATGGCCGCAGGCCAGAGGGGGGCAGCGCCCCCCTTGCCCGGCTGCGGCTTGACGCCGCGCCCCGGCCATCCTAGGCCAGCGCAGCACGCACAATCAGGTGATCACCATGTCCAATTCCCTTCTCATCCTCCCCGGCGACGGTATCGGCCCCGAGGTCATGGCCGAGGTGCGCAAGATCATCGACTGGTTCGGGGCCAACCGTGGCCTGACCTTTGATGTCAGCGAGGACCTGGTGGGCGGCGCGGCCTATGACGCGCATGGCACGCCGCTGCACGACGATACCATGGCGAAGGCGCAGGAAGTTGACGCCGTGCTGCTGGGCGCTGTGGGCGGGCCGAGATACGACGCGCTGGACTTCAGCGTGAAGCCTGAACGCGGCCTTCTGCGCCTGCGCAAGGAGATGGACCTTTTCGCCAATCTGCGCCCCGCGCAATGCTTCGACGCGCTGGCCGATTTCTCCAGCCTGAAGACCGAGGTAGTGGCCGGGCTCGACATCATGATCGTGCGCGAACTGACCTCGGGCGTCTATTTCGGCGAGCCGCGCGGCATTCATACCGAGGGCAACGAGCGCGTGGGCATCAACACCCAGCGCTACACGGAATCCGAAATCGCCCGCGTGGCGCGTTCAGCCTTTGAACTGGCGCGCAAGCGCGGCAACAAGGTCTGTTCCATGGAAAAGGCCAATGTCATGGAATCCGGCATCCTGTGGCGGCAGGTGGTGCAGGAGGTGCATGACCGCGAATACCAGGATGTCGAGCTTTCCCACATGTATGCCGATGCCGGCGCCATGCAGTTGACCCGCTGGCCGAAACAGTTCGACGTGATCGTCACCGACAACCTGTTCGGCGACCTGCTGTCGGATCTGGCCGCCATGCTGACCGGCTCTCTGGGCATGCTGCCCTCGGCCAGCCTTGGCGCGCCGATGGCCAACGGCCGGCCAAAGGCGCTGTATGAACCCGTGCACGGCTCGGCGCCCGATATCGCCGGGCAGGGAAAGGCCAATCCCATCGCCTGCATCCTCAGCTTTGCCATGGCGCTGCGCTACAGTTTTGACCAGGGGGCCGAGGCCGACCGGCTGGAAGCCGCCGTGCAGACAGTGCTGGCCCAGGGCCTGCGCACCGCCGATCTGATGGGGCCGGAGGGCGGCACGCCGGTTTCCACCGCCGCGATGGGCGATGCCATCGTCGCCGCGCTGGACGCCGCTGCCTGAACCGACCCCCGGAGGCGGGCGCCTGAGCCAGGCGCCTGCATCGGGCCTCAGCCCGCCGGGGCGCCGCGATAGATGGGCAGAAGCTGGTCCAGATGGTCCGCCATCGTGACCGGCGCCATGGCGCCGGGCCAGTAGTCGGCGGGCTGCACCGCACCGGACAGGACACCGTCCAGCGCGCGGGCGAAATCGGCCTTGTCGCCGGCGCGGAAGACCAGCGCCGGGCAGCGCCCCAGTTCCTGCGCGCCGCCCATGTCCGAGGTCAGCAGCGGGATATGACGGGCGTGCATCTCGATGGCGACCTGGGGCAGGTTGTCCTGCCACATCACCGGCACCACGCCCAGCGCCACCCCGTCCAGAACGCTGTCCAGCGTCTCGTGGTTGTAGCCGTCCAGATGGCGGAACCCGGCCAGCCGCGGCGCCAATGCGGCCATCCGCGCCATCAGGGGCGCGGGTCCGCTGCGGGCCGCCACGGTCAGCCGCAGGCGCGCGAGCGTGGCATCCGGCAAGGCCGACAGCGCGTCCAGCAGGAAGGGAAAGCCCTTGTCGGCGCGCATGTAGCCCAGATAGGCCAGATGCAATGTGCCATCGGGTGCCAGAAACTGCGGCGCGGGACGGGTGTGCTGCCAATGCCGGGCCTCGCGCGTGCCGATATAGGCGGTGTGCAGGATCTCGGGGCGGATACCGTAATGCCGTGCGATCTGGCGCACGCGGTCAGATACACAGAGCACGGCATCGCATTCGGCATTGATCAGCGCCACCATCCGCGCGCGCCTTTCGGCAAAGCCATGTGCGGCATCGGCGGCGTACTGTGCGGTGCGGGGGGCGGCGGTAGGTGGCGCAGCCTGGGGTGGCGCGGGATCGGCGGGCGTGGCGAGAGTGGCACCGCGCAGCCGTTTGTAGCCGTGCCAGCCCAGCCGCAACAGCGCCCAAAGCAGCCCCCCGGCCATGCGCCCGCCCGGCAGGCCACGCAGGTGCCCCAGCCGCCAGGACAACGCCAGCGCCATGCGCGTCGCCTGGCGGTTCGGCTTGACCGGCAGACAGGAGACGCAGCGCTGCCCGTCGTGGAAATCGGTGCAATGCGCGCGCTCTTCGCGCCACAGGTTCACCTGAGGGCAAAACGGATAGTAGTTGTGCAACGACAGGATCACGCGCCCCGCCCCGGCGGCGCGGGCCTGTGCCAGGGCATGCGCGGGCAGCCCTTCCAGATTGTTGAAATGAACCACGTCCCATGGGCCTGTGCGGCGCAGCGCATCGCCGAACACCTGTTCGGTGGCGTCATGGGAAAGCTGCGCGGGGCTGCCGAAATCGGCATGCGCGGGCGAAAGCAGGCCGGAATTGACGATCTCATGGGCCTGATGCCCGCCCGGCGCGGCGCGTTTGCCGATCCTGGCCCGGCGCGGCGGGGCGCCGGGGCGCAGATCATGCGCCAGCCCGGCCGACAAGGACCCGGTCTGCACCCCCTCGATCGCGGCCAGCGCATCGACCAGATTGCGCTGATAAAGCGCGACCCCGCCGCCGCGCTTCTGGGGGTCGTCATGGTCGACCCAATTATAGAAAAGCACCCTCACCGGCTGCGCTCCTTCTTGTGGTGGCGCGGCGGGTCAGGCCGCCATGAGGCCTTCGTGATACGTGATCGCTTCCTCCAGGTCCTCGAAATAGCGCAGGCCCTCGGGGCTGAGCACCAGCCCGGCGTCACAGAAACTGCGAATGTCACTGGTGCTGTGGCTGACCAGAATGCCGCTGGAGCGCTTCATGCGCTCTCTGAAAACTGCGCGGCTCTTGCGCTTGAAACGGGAATCGCCGACCGCCGTGACCTCGTCCACCAGATAGGTGTCAAAGGGAATGCCCATCGAGATGCCGAAGGTCAGGCGTGATTTCATGCCGGAGGAATAGGTGCGCAGCGGCATGTGGTAATGCCGCCCGATATCGGCGAAATCCTGCACGAAATCAGACAGCTCCTCGGTATCGACGCCATAGACGCGGGCCAGGAAGCGGGTGTTCTGCGCGCCGGTCAGGTCACGGTGGAAACTGCCACTGGTGCCGACCAGGAATGACAGGCTGCCATCGGACCAGACCCGGCCATGATCCGGGCGGATATTGCCGGCGATGATTTGCAAAAGCGTGGACTTGCCAGCGCCGTTTGCCCCCATCAGGGCCAGGGACCTGCCGCTGGGCAGGGTGATGTTCAGGTCTTCGAAGACCGGCCGGTATTCGCCCTCATACCAGAAGCCCTTGCAAAGATTTTCCAGTTTGATCATGGCCGGCCCCGACGGTGCGATGGCAATGCCCGCAACGCTGCGGTCAGTTCCTGTCACGTATGCTGTAATAGACCAGCGCCAGGATCGCCCAGCCAAGCAGCAGGAACAGCCCCGACAGCAGCGACAACAGCGGCCGCTGCGGATATTCCGCGCGCTGCGCAAGGGTCGGCCGGACGAAGGTCGCCAGAAAGAAATTCTGCCGCGCGGCGTTGGAGCGCGCCGCATCAAGCGCGGTCAGCGCCGCCGAATAGGTCTGCTGGGCGAATTGCACATCAACCTGCAGGCTTTCGAACTGCGCCAGAAGCCGGGGATAATCTGTGTCCATGACGGTGATGTTCTCGGTGGCAAAGGTCATCCGCTCGTCGGCGATCCGGTTGCGGATCACCTCGATCCGGCGCTGGGCCTGACGCACGCGGGGGTCGCTTTCGTTGGATGTCTGCAGCAGAAGATCATAATCCACCAGCGCCTCGGCCAGTTGCTGCTGAAGGTTGTTCAGAACGCCCATCCGGCCCTGGATATCGGCCTGCGGGTCGACGATCTGGGTGCGGGCGCGGAATTCGGCCAGCGCCTCGCGCGCGCGGCGCAAACGGTCCAGCGACGCCTCGACATCGCGCTCGGCATTGGCCATGCTCTGGCGGCGCGCGGCCGTATTGAGCGCGTTGATCATCGCCTCGCTTTCGGTCACGATGGCCTCGGCGATGCGCTGCGCGGTCTGCGGATCGCGGGCCCTGACCTGCACCTCGATCAGCCCGGAATTGCGATCATACGTGACCCGCACGGCCCGTTGCCAGAATCTCAGCAGGTCTTCGATCGTCGCGCCGGGGCGCAGGGAAAACACCGGGTCACGGTTCCAGGTCTGGGCGAAATGCGCGTAAAGATCGATCTGCGCGGCGATGCTTTCGACGATTTCCTGACTCTGGATGAATTCGAACAGGACGTCGGTGTTGGACGACCCGCTGCCGCCGCCAAGCATCGATGACAGCCCGCCCAGAAGCTCGGTTGCCGATCCGGTTTCCTCTTGCCGGATGGTGAACCCGACGTTGGAGGCATACTGATCCTCGGCGAGGATATAGAGATAGAGGACCGTCAGCAGCAGCGGCAGGATGAACAGGCCCAGAAGCGACAGCAGGATGAAGCGGTGGCGCGGGCGGACATAGGCCCGGCTGGCTACGGGGCGGACCCTTGGTTCCCTTGCAGCCTCGGGCGCCGGGCCGCCATCGGACGACGCCCCGCGCCGGCCGCCTTCGGCGCGGCGCTTCCTGCGCCGCTCGGCGTCGATGTTTCTGGCGGTATCGTGCTGATTCACCTGACTGCCCTCTCGGCAAGCCCAAGGCGGGCAGCGACCAAGATAGCCAAAGGCCACGCAGAATGCCAGCGGCTGCCGCGCTTCACAGCGGCGGGGCGCAACCCGGCGTGACCTTGCCCCGGCACATGCCGGTGATTTGGGCTAACGCCCGGCATCATCGGCACCGGCCAGGTCGAGCACCCGCTCATGCGGGCGGTCGGTTCGCTGCCGCAGGCCGTCCCCAACCGCATGGCGGAGCAGGCGTAGATAGCCCCGGCGTTCACCGGGATAATGGCGAATCTGCATGATCCAGCGCAGGATGAACAGCGCCGCGACGGGCAGAAACAAGGCACCCGATGCCAGCCGGTAGAGGATCAGCAGGTTGCGGCGATAGTAATAGATCTTCCACAGCGGGCGGATGCGCGGGTCCTCGGCGCCGTAGGTGCTGCTGTCATGTTCGAAACGCAAGGCCGGGCAAAAGGCGATGCGATAGCCCGCGCGCGACAATCGCATGGTGAAGATCGCATCGTCGCCATAGATGAAAAGCCGCCCCTCGGGAAAGCCGGCCCGTTCGAAGACCCGCACATGAAGGAACAGGCCGACGAAAGAGGCCCCATCGACCGGGCGCAGGCCCGGTGCGGCATAGTCCTCGGCCTTCAGGTGAAAGGCGTCCCGGCCGCCCCCCAGGACAGAACGTAGCAGGATCCAGCGGTGCCGGAACGGGTTGAAGGTGGGGCGGTTCATCTCGCAGATGCGGCCATCGGGGTGGTAGGCGGCACCGGCCACCGCATCCCAGCCCCGCAGGTCCAGCCGGTGAAACGCGTCCAGCGCACCAGGGGCGGGGCGGGCGTCGTCATCCATCACCACCACCCAGTCCGGCGACAGCTCGGCCATCGCATGGCGCAGGCCCAGTTCGAACCCGCCCGCGCCACCAAGGTTGGTGTCGCAGCGGATCACGTGCAGGCGCGGGTCCTGCTGGGCCCGCAGCCAGTCGCCGCTGCCATCCTGCGAGGCATTGTCGACCACCAGCACCGCCGCCAGCACATCGGGCGCGCAGGTCAGCAGCGCGCCCAGGGTTTCCTGCAGATGCCCCAGCCGGTTGTAAGAAACCACCAGCGCAACAAGGCGCCTGTTCGGCCTGTGAACAGGCGCCGAAGCGGTGGGGTCAGGCGATATCACAGGGCCGGGCGGTGCGATGCTGTCCAT
>SKHK01000026.1 GCA_007117005.1 Paracoccaceae bacterium | reverse complement strand
GGCCGAGCGCGCGGCCATCGCCGAACGGATGGAGGCCGCCCCGCCCCGCCGTCTGCGCCGTTCCGATCCGCGCTGACCCTGCAGGGGACGGGGCCTGCTGTCGGTGCCGTTGATCGGGGGCGGGGCCGTTCGAGCGCGGGAACTGACCCGGCGCCGCGCTTTCCGGGCGGTTGCGCCATTTTGAGTATTTGCAGCAAGATGAAGGGGGCGGCGGGCCGGGCCGGCCCTGCGTCAAGTCTCTGACAGCACTTCCAGAAAGGCCATGCCGAAACGGTCGGTCGCGCGCTCGCCGATCAGCCGGGCCATCTGGTCGATATCGCCGGGCCGTGCCTTGGCCAGCCGCGCGCGCTGTGCCGCGGTCAGGCTTAGCGGGCGCAGGGTGCCGCATGCGCCGCGTTCCAGCGCCTTTTCGGCCGCCAGCAGCCGGTCATAAAGGTTGCCGGCCGCCGCGCCGGCCAGCCGGGCGCGCGCCGGGTGGGGCAGGGGGGCGTCCGCGCCGTTGATCACCTTCAGGAAGGATGCGCCATAGCGTTCCAGCTTGCTGGCGCCCACCCCGCCGATACGCGCGAAGGCGTCCAGATCGGCGGGCCGGGTCTCGGCCATCTCGATCAGCGAGCGGTCGTTGAAGATGATGTAGGGCGGCATGCCCGCGGCATCGGCCAGGGTCTTCCTGTGCGCCTTCAGCCGGGCCAGCAGTGGCGCGTCCTCGTCGGAGACCAGCGCGCGGGGGGCGGCGCGGTCCGGGGTGGCGCGCAGCGTGTCCTCGCGCAGATGCACCGTTTCCTCGCCCCGAAAGACCGGCTGCGCGGCGCGGGTCATGCGCAGCGCGCCGTGGCGTTCGGGGTCCGGGCGCAACAGATCGCGCCCCATCATCTGCCGAAAGACGCCCTGCCAGCGCGCGCGGCTCAGCCCCTTGCCCACGCCAAAGGTCGGCAGGTCGTCATGGCTGCGCGCGCGCACCTTTTCGGTGGCGGTCCCGGTCAGGATGTCGATCAGATGGCCCGCGCCGAACCACTCGCCCGTGCGCCGTGCGGCCGACAGTGCCATGCGTACCGGCTCGGTGGCGTCGAACACGCGGGCGGGTGTGGCGCAATTGTCGCAGTTGCCGCAAGGCTCTGACATTTCGCCGAAATAGGCCAGCAGCATCTGGCGCCGGCAGCCCGCGGCCTCGGCCAGACCCAGAAGGGTGTTCAGCCGGCCATGGTCGGCATCGCGGCGTTCCGGTGGCGCGGGGCTTTCGTCGATCTGGGCGCGGCGCAGGCGGATGTCATCGGGGCCGAACAGCGTCAGCGTATCGGCCGGCAGCCCGTCGCGCCCGGCGCGGCCGATCTCCTGATAGTAGGCCTCGATCGATTTGGGCAGGTCGGCATGCAGCACCCAGCGCACATCGGGCTTGTCCACCCCCATGCCGAAGGCCACGGTGGCGCAGACGACCAGCCCTTCCTCGTGCTGGAACATCGCCTCGACCTTGCGCCGTTCCCAATCTTCCAGCCCGCCGTGATAGGCGCGCGCGCTGTGGCCGGCGTCTGACAGCGCCTGGGCCAGGGTTTCGGTGCGCGCGCGCGTGGCGCAATAGACGATGCCGGCCTGCCCGCGCCGGGCATCGGCGAAATCCATCAACTGCTGGCGAGGCTTGTTCTTGACCGCAAAGGCCAGGCGGATATTGGGCCGGTCAAAGCCGCGCAGAAAGGTATCCGGCGGGCTGTCGGCAAACAGGCGGGTGACGATTTCCGCCCGCGTGCCGGCATCGGCGGTGGCGGTAAAGGCCGCGAGCGGCACGCCCAGGCTGCGCCGCAAGTCACCGATGCGCAGGTAGTCGGGCCGGAAATCATGGCCCCACTGGCTGACGCAATGGGCCTCGTCCACCGCGATCAGCTGGCAGTCCGCGCGGCGCAGCATGCCGGTGGTGGCGCTGCTGGCCAGCCGTTCCGGCGCGATGTAGAGCAGCTTCAGCGCCCCCGCCGCCAGCGCGTCATGCAGGGCGGCGTTTTCCTCGTCGCTGTTGCCGGAGGTCAGCGCGGCGGCGGCCACGCCGGCATCCTGCAGCGCGCGCACCTGATCGCGCATCAGGGCGATGAGCGGCGAGATGACCACCGTCAGGCCGGGCCGGCACAGCGCCGGCAACTGGTAGCACAGCGACTTGCCCCCGCCCGTGGGCATGATTGCCAGCACGTCGCGCCCGTCGATCACCGCGCGGGCGATTTCCTCTTGCCCGGGGCGGAAGGCGTCAAAGCCGAAGACGCGGGTCAGGACCTGGGTGGGATCGGCGCTCACGGGTCGGTCTGGCGGGTCAGATCGTGGCGAAAAGCGCGTTGGCCACCATGATGCGCGCTGCATAAAGCCCCACCAGCAGCACCAGCGGCGACAGGTCCAGCGCGCCGGTATCGGGCAGAATGGCGCGGATGCGGCTGTAGATGGGGTCCAGCAGGCGGTTCAGCCCGTCCCAGATCTGCGCCACCAGCGGCTGGCCCAGGTTCAGCACGTTGAAATTGATCAGCCAGCTGAGCACGACATGGATGATCACGATGAACCAGGCGATGCCGAGGATCATGTCGATGATCTGCAGAAGGGCGGATAACATGGTGGCTCCGGTCCGGGCTGGGGGTGTCAGGTTTCAGATTTACGCGGCCCGCCCGGTCAGGGCAACCGAAAGCGTGGAGTGGTTCAGCCCTCGATGCGGGTCAGGTCGGCGACCTGCAGGCAGGTGGCGCGGATGCGGTGCAGCAGGTTGAGGCGGTTGCGGCGCAGGATGGCGTTCTCGGCGTTGATCTGCACGGCCTCGAAAAAGGCGTCGATGGGGGCGCGCAGGGCGGCCATGGCGGCCATGGCGGCGGGGAAATCCTCGGTGGTCATGGCCGGCGCGATGGTGGCCTCTGCCTGATCGAGCGCGGTGAAGAGGGCGGTTTCCTCGGGCGTTTCGGCCAGTTTGGGGTCGGGGCCGAAGGAATATTCGACGCCGTCCTTGTCCTCGGCCTGGGTGAGGATGTTGTTGGCGCGCCTGAACCCCTGGATGAGGTTCTCGCCGTCGTCGGTTTTCAGAAAGGCGCTCAGGGCCTCGGCACGGGTGACGAGGAGGGTGAGGTCGTCATTGCCGGGCATGGC
>SKHK01000283.1 GCA_007117005.1 Paracoccaceae bacterium | reverse complement strand
CCCGAACGCTCGCGTTTCGGCGGTATCGGCTCACTGATCAGCAAGATGGCGGGCACCGGCGGCGATGGCGGCCACGCCGCGCCGGGAAGTGCGCCGGGCGCCGCGCCGCGCACCCAGCCGCCGATCCAGGGCCACGACCCGCATCCCGACCATCAGGCCCAGCAGGAGCGGATAGAGATTCCGGCCTTCCTGCGCCGTCAGGCAAACTGACCGCACGGCACGCCTGTGCCCTGCAGGTATCAGGAACGGGCCTGCCCCATCCGGGGCGGGCCCGTTCTGCATGGCAACATGCCCCTGCGGCAGGTGTTGAGCGCGCGGATTTCGCCAAGGTAAAAGCTATCTAAAACAAAGAGTTGATTTCTACCCGGCCGATGGTCCCTACTGTTACAGGCTGTCATAATCTGTGTGTTGTTGTTCCCCGACGCACTCAGGTAAAACGTGTCATGAAAAGCAGTCAGACCCGGAACAATACCGGGCAGAGGGTCATCTTGCAGACCACCATCGCCAGTTCCATCACCTTGCGCGGTGTCGCGCTGCATGCCGGCACGCCCGTCACGGTGATTGTACAGCCGGCACCGGCCGATTTCGGCATTGTTTTCGACAGGGTCGATCTGGCGCGCAGCGGTGTCGATACGTGTGTACGGGTCGCGGTTGACAGCCTGATCGAGGCCAACCTCTGCACGCTGATCGGTAATGACTGCGGGGTGACGGTCTCGACCATCGAGCATCTGATGGCGGCGCTGGCCGGTTGCGGCATCCATAACGCGCTGGTGTCGATCGACGGGCCGGAAGTGCCGATCCTGGACGGCTCTGCCAGCCCTTTCGTGACGGCCTTCATGCAGGCGGGCATCCGCCGCCTGCCAGCGCCCTTGCGCGCCATCCGCGTGCGCCGCATTGTCGAGGTGCGCGAGGGCAGCGCCTTTGCCCGGCTGGAACCCGCCGACCATCTGTCGATCGCCTTCGAGATCGATTTCCCCGACCGCGCCATCGGCCGGCAGCACAAGGAACTCTGCCTGTCCAACGGCACTTTCGTGCGAGAGTTGAGCGACAGTCGTACCTTTTGCCGGCAGGCCGATGTCGACCTGATGCATGCCAACGGGCTGGCGCTGGGCGGGAGCTATGCCAATGCGGTGGTGGTGCAGGGTGACCTTGTCCTGACGCCCGGCGGCATGCGCCATGCCGATGAGCCGGTGCGCCACAAGATGCTGGATGCCATGGGTGATCTGGCTGTCGCAGGTGCGCCGATCCTGGGACGCTATGTGGGCCATCGCGCCGGCCATACGCTGACCGGCCGACTGGTGCGCGCGCTTCTGTCACAGGCCGATAGCCATGAGCGCGTGACAGTCAGCCGCACGGCCGCCTATTTCATGCCCGGTGCCGGTGTCTGCCGGGTCGAACCGGACCTCGCCCGCGCCGGTTGAGCAGCGCGGCAAGGGCCTGCCTGCATGTCAGGTCCGACATCGTCCTGGGCGATTGCGGTGCCCCTTTTCGCGGTCGACATCTCGCCATGCCTCGCCGACCAGGGAGCATCCGCAACAGCGCTCTTGGATTTCCGGATCGGCCGGCGTAAGACGGTCGCCAAGGGGTTTCCGGCTCAAGGCGACCGGCCCGGAAGCGATAGGGGGGCAGCAATGCCGATACGATCCGCGCACCTGACTACGATACGCCGCGTGACGGCCTGCGTTATCCTGATGGTTGCCGTGGCGGGCTGCAGCCGGGGCACCGGGCCGGACACCGACCTGGAAGGCTTCACGGCGGAACAGATCTTCCAGCGCGGCGAATTCCTGCTGGAAACCAGCCGCCGCGCCGATACCGCGATCCGCCATTTCCAGGAGGTCGAGCGCCTGTATCCGGCCACCGACTGGGCCCGGCGCGCCATCGTCATGCAGGCCTATGCCCTGCATCGTGACCGGCAATACGAGGAATCGCGCGCCGTGGCCGAACGGTTTCTGGACGCATTCCCCGCCGATCAGGACGCCGCCTGGGCCGCCTATATCATCGCGCTGACCTATTACGACCAGATCGAGGATATCGGCCGCGACCAGGGCGTCACCTTTCAGGCCCTGCGCGCCCTACGCCGGGTGATCGAGGATTATCCGAACACCGAATACGCGCGATCGGCTGTGCTGAAATTCGACCTGGCCTTCGACCATCTGGCGGCCAAGGAAATGGAGATCGGCCGCTTCTACCTGCGCCGGGGCAACCAGGCGGCGGCGATCAACCGCTTCCGCGCCGTGGTCGAGGAATATCAGACCACCACCCACACGCCAGAGGCCCTGCACCGCCTGGTCGAAGCCTATCTGCAACTGGGCTTGCGCGCCGAGGCACAGACTGCGGGTGCCATTCTGGGCCACAACTTCCGCGCCAACCCGTTCTACGAGGACAGCTTCCGCCTGCTGACCGGTCAGGGGCTGTCACCGGATGCCGATGGCGAAAGCTGGCTGCGGCAGATCTATCGCCGGACCATCCGCGGGGAATGGCTCTGACAGGGGGCGGCGCCGCATAAGGGCGCCGGGCCGCGCGCGATGCTGCAAGGCGTGACCATCCGTGACATGCTGCTGATCGACCGGCTGGCGCTGGATTTCCAGCCCGGGCTGAATGTGCTGACGGGCGAGACAGGCGCGGGCAAGTCGATCCTGCTGGATGCGCTGGGTTTCGTGCTGGGCTGGCGCGGGCGGGCCGATCTGGTGCGCCCCGGCGCCGCGCAGGGCGAGGTAGAGGCGGTCTTCGACATCCCCGCCGATCACCCTGCCCAGGCGGTGCTGGCCGAAGCCGGCATCGCCGCCGACGATGCGCTGATCCTGCGCCGCGTCAACACGGCCGAAGGGCGGAAATCCGCCTGGGTCAACGGCCGCCGCGTCTCGGGCGAGGTGCTGCGCGCACTGTCGGAGACGCTGGTCGAACTGCATGGCCAGCATGACGACCGCGGGCTTCTGAATCCGCGAGGGCATCGCGCCCTACTGGACGATTTCGCAGGCAATGCCGCACTGTTGGAGCAGACCCGCGCCACCTGGCGCGCGGCCAGCCGGGCGCGGGCCGATCTGGCTGCCGCGCAGGACCGGCTGGATGCCCTGCGCGCCGAAGAGGATTTTCTGCGCCACGCGGTGCAGGAGCTTGACCAGCTTGCCCCCGAACCGGGCGAGGAGGCCGCGCTGGACACCCGCCGCCGGCTGATGCAGGCCGCCGAGCGGCTGCGCGGCGATGTCGCCCGCGCCCGCGCCGCGCTGGGCGAGGAGGGTGCCGAACGGCAGATGCTGGACGCGCTGCGCTGGCTGGAAGGCGCGGCCGAGGGGGTGGAGGGTCGGCTCGACGCCGGCATGGCGGCACTGGAGCGCGCGCTTACCGAACTGGGCGAGGCGCAGGCGGGCGTTGATGATTGCCTGGACGCGCTGGATCTGGACCCCGCGGCGCTGGAGACGGTGGAAGAACGGCTCTTCGCGCTGCGTGGCCTGGCGCGCAAGCATGGCGTGCTGGCCGATGATCTGGGCGTGCTGGCCGATGACCTGCGCGGGCGCCTTGCGGCACTGGATGCGGGCAGCGATGACTTGGCCCGCCTGCGCGCGGCCGAGGGCACGGCGCGCGAGGCACATGACGCCGCCTGCGCGGCCCTTGGTGCGGCGCGGTCGCAGGCGGCGGCCCGGCTCGATGCGGCGATGGCGGCGGAGCTGGCGCCGCTGAAGATGGAGCGCGCGCGCTTTCACACAAGGATCGCGCCCGCCGATCCGGGACCGGAGGGCGCCGATCAGGTGATCTTCGAGGTGGCGACGAATCCCGGCGCCCCGGCCGGGGCGCTGAACCGCATCGCCTCGGGCGGCGAGCTGTCGCGCTTTCTGCTGGCACTGAAGGTCTGCCTGTCGCGCGGCGGCGCCCGCATGACGCTGATCTTCGACGAGATCGACCGCGGCGTGGGCGGCGCCACCGCCGATGCCGTCGGCCGTCGCCTGCGGGCGCTGGCGCAGGGGCAGAATGGGGGGCAGGGGGGCGCGCAGGTCCTTGTCGTCACCCACAGCCCCCAGGTCGCCGCGCTGGGCATGCATCACTGGCGGGTGTCGAAACGCGTGCAGGACGGCCAGACACTCAGCGAAGTTACGCCGCTGGGCGAGGCCGAGCGCATCGACGAGATTGCGCGCATGCTGGCCGGTGATACCATCACCGACGCCGCCCGCGCCGCCGCGCGCGCGCTGTTGGCTGCATGAGGGTGGCCTGACGGGGGCATGAGGGCAGGCATGATGAACCGGAAAGGGATGGCGATGGCCGGCAGACATGACAGGGTCGCAGGAACCGGCCACGGGCGCGTGTTGCCGCTCGCGGTGGTGATGCTGCTTTTGACGGGCTGCGCCTTGCCCGATCTTGGCGGCTTGGGCCCCACGCCGCGCGCCGCGGCACCGGCGCCGGGTGCGGTGGCCCCGGATACGCCCGCACCCACCGATGCGGACAGCCCGCCCGCCAGCACGGCCGAGGCCGCCTGCATGCAGCAGGGCCGCGACCAGGGCCTCAACGTGCGCGAGGTCGTCGGCACGCGCGAGGTCACCGACAGCGAGGGCAGGCCGGTGGCGCGCGACGTGATGCTGCGCGTTGCGCGCGGCGAACAGGTCTTCGATATCCGCTGCAACTACCGCTACGCCGAGGCGCGCGCCCGCATCATGTCGCTGTGATGGCGCGCCCCGTTTGATCGCGTGCCTCGTGTGATCGCGTCCAAGCGGGGCGCCATGCCCTTGCCCGCATGCCCCCCCGCATGCACTCCCCCCGAATGCCCCCCGAATTACCCCATCGTCTGTCGTCAAATATCCCGGGGGGAGGCGGCGCAGCCGACGGGGGGCAGCGCCCCCCTCTTCGCGACCATCGTTCCCCGCCCCCGCGCCAGGGAACGACGCGGGCGCACGGCAGTGTGCCGCCGCGCCGATGACACCCAGGCGGGTTCCGGTTTCAGCCCGGTTGTCTTCAGCCTTGTCGGATTGGAGCGGGTAGCGGGAATCGAACCCGCGCGTTCAGCTTGGGAAGCTGACAGGCTACCATTACATCATACCCGCCGCTGAACGCCCTCTAGCCCGCGCCGGACCGGGGCGTCAAGATCCCGTCTTGCCCATGGCGGGCCAACACGGGAAAATCCACGCCGTCCCGCGGTCCACCGGACCCCCGTCGTCCCGCAGGCAGTGCGGCTCAGAACGGGATCTCGTCATCCATATCGGCGGGGCCTGCAAAGCCCCGGTCATCGGCGCCGCGACCACCGCCGCCACCCTGACCGCCACCCTGATCGCCGCCATAACCACCACCGCCATAGCCGCCGCCCTGGCCGCCACCCTGGCCACCGCCGCCTTCGCCGCGCCCGTCAAGCAGGGTCAGTTCGCTGCGATAGGGGCGCAGCACCACTTCGGTGGAATAGCGGTCCTGCCCGGACTGGTCCTGCCATTTCCGGGTTTCCAGCTGCCCCTCGATATAGACCTTCGAGCCCTTGCGCAGATACTGCTCGGCCACCTTGCCCAGCGGTTCCGAAAAGATCGCCACCGAATGCCACTCGGTCCGCTCGCGCCGCTCGCCGGAATTGCGGTCGCGCCATGTCTCGGATGTCGCGATGCGCAGATTGACCACGCGCCCGCCGTTCTGAAAGCTGCGCACCTCGGGGTCGCGGCCCAGATTGCCCACCAGAATCACCTTGTTCACCGATCCGGCCATGCCAGCCCCCTGTTGCGAATCCGACCTTGTCCTTGCCTACACCACGCCACGCTGGTTGAAAAACGGTTAATGCGACCGGCCGCGGCACCGGTCTCAGAGCGTATCGCGCTCATTCGCATTCACGCGACACGCTCTATCTTTTTTGTTTTCGCATGTCGAAAAGCTCGGAACCGGAATCCACTTCCGAGCGACATGCCCCAGCAGCCGGGGTGCCGCGCTGGTCCTTGGCGGCGCGGGGGTTTCGGGGTATGATCCGCCACACTGCTGCAAGGGGACCGGGGGGAAGACGATGCGTCTGGCATCATATGTGCTGATCGGGGTGCTGGTCGCGTCTCAGGCCTCGGCGCAGGGGTTGCGGCTGGGCGGCACGCCCGGCGGGCGCGACGCGGCCTTCGAGCGGCAGACACGGCTGATGGATACCCGCCTTTCGGGCCAGTATTCGGCGGTGGACCGCGACGCACCGACGCGCACCCCGGTGGTGCCGCGCTATGGCGGCGCCTATCGCGGCCCGTTCCTGGACATGGCCCGCGCCGCCGCGCGCCGCCACAACGTGCCGGAGGACCTGTTCCTGCGGCTGGTCCATCAGGAAAGCCGCTGGAACCCGGCGGCGGTGTCCAGCGCCGGCGCGCTGGGTCTGGCGCAACTGATGCCCGGCACCGCGGCGCTTCTGGGGGTAGACCCGCATGACCCGCATCAGAACCTTGATGGCGGGGCGCGCTATCTGCGCATGATGTATGACCGCTTCGGCGACTGGCGGCTGGCGCTGGCGGCCTATAACGCCGGCCCAGGCGCGGTGGAACGCCATGGCGGCGTGCCGCCCTACCGCGAAACCACGCAATATGTGCGCATCATCCTGGGCGCTGGCTGAGGGCTGACGCGGCCCTCGTGCCGTGCCTGTCGCCGGGGCACCGATCTGACGCCGCGTTCCGTTTTGTCTCTGCGTGCCGGGCCTGTAGACTCCCCCTGAACGGCCCCGCGGCCAGGCCGCCCGGGCAAAAAAGGGAGGTGGGCATGGCCTACAAGGCGCCGATCGGCGAATTCAGTTTCCTGCTGGGGCATGTGATCGATTATCCCGCCCTGACCCGGACCGAGCGCTTCGCCGACGCCGGCATGGATGTCGCCGAAGCGGTGCTGAGCGAGATCGGCCGCCTGTCGGCCGAGGTTCTGGCCCCGCTCAACCGTGCCGGCGACTTGAACCCGGCGCGGCTGGAAAACGGCGTCGTGCGCACGCCGCCGGGCTTTGCCGATGGCTATCGCGCGCTGGCCGAGGGGGGCTGGATCAGCCTGTCGGCCAGCCCCGATCACGGCGGCATGGGCCTGCCGCAGGTGCTGGGTACGGCGGCCAATGACATGACCGCGGGCGCCTGCATCGCACTGCAGCTTTGCCCGCTGCTGACCCAGGGCCAGATCGAGGCGCTGGAACATCACGCTGACCCGGCCATGCAGGCGCTCTATCTGCCAAAGCTGATCTCCGGCGAATGGACCGGCACGATGAACCTGACCGAACCGCAGGCGGGCTCTGACGTGGGCGCGCTACGCACCAAGGCAGAGCCGCAGGGCGACGGCAGCTATGCGGTGACGGGGCAGAAAATCTACATCACCTATGGCGATCATGACATGGCGGCCAATGTCTGCCATCTGGTGCTGGCCCGCCTGCCGGATGCGCCGCCGGGCACCAAGGGGATCAGCCTGTTCATGGTGCCGAAACTGATCCCGGACGCGGATGGCAAACCGGGTGCGCGCAACGCGCTGAACGTGGTCTCGCTGGAGCACAAGCTGGGTATCCATGGCTCGCCCACCTGCGTGATGCAGTTCGACGGCGCCACCGGCTGGATGGTGGGCAAGCCCAATGGCGGCATGGCGGCGATGTTCACGATGATGAACAACGCACGCCTGGCCGTGGGCACGCAAGGGGTGGGCCTGGCCGAGGCCGCCTATCAGCACGCGCTGGCCTATGCGCGCGAACGCCGGCAGGGCCGCACGCCCCTGGGCAACGGACCGATCATCGAACATGCCGATGTGCGCCGGATGCTGACGCAGATGCGCGCCGAGATCTTCGCCGCCCGTGCCATCGCGCTGTCCTGCGCCGCGGCCATGGACATGGCCCACGCCACCGGCGCGGATGACTGGCAGGCGCGCGCCGCCTTTCTGACCCCGATCGCCAAGGCCCATGGCACCGATATCGGCTGTCAGGTGGCCGATATGGGCGTACAGGTCTTTGGCGGGATGGGGTTTGTCGAGGAGACGGGCGCAGCCCAGTATCTGCGCGATGTACGCATCACGCCGATCTACGAGGGCACGAACGGCATCCAGGCGATGGACCTGGTGGGGCGCAAGCTGATGGATGGCGGCGAGGCGGCGATGCGCCTGTTGCAGGAGATCGAGGACGGGGCCGAGGCCGCGCGCTGCAAGCTGCCCGATCTGGCGGGCGAGGTCTGGGCGGCGGCCGAGACCCTGCGCGAGGCGACGGAATGGATGCTGGCGCAGGACATGAACGACCGTTTCGCCGGTGCCGTGCCCTATCTGCGCGCCTTTGCCCGCGTGCTGGGCGGGCATTATCACCTGCGCGCCGCGCTGGCCGACCCGCAGGGGCCGCGCGCGCGGCTGGCCTGGGTCTTCGTGCGCCGGGTGTTGCCAGAGCATGCGGGCCTGCTGGCCCAGGCGCGCGAAGGCGCCGAGGGGCTTTATGCCCTGTCGCCCGAAGAACTGGACGTCGCGTGACCCGGCCGACACGGACAGCGCCGCCCGCAGCCGAGCCCCCCGCCGACGCGGCACAGGACCGGCCGGCGCCAGAGGGCGCCATCCGCTACCCGTTTGCGCAGCCGCCGGAACCGGGGCAGGGGGTCGAGGTCGCGCCCGGCATCCTGTGGCTTCGGCTGCCCCTGCCGATGAAGCTGGATCACGTCAATATCTTCGCGCTGGATGACGGGCAGCGCGAGGATGGCACGGATGCCGGCTGGACGATCATCGACACCGGCTTCAACACGTCACGCACCCGTGAATTATGGGCCGCGCTGATCGCCGGGCCACTGGGCGGGCGGCGCATCGGGCGGGTGATCGTCACCCATCACCACCCGGACCATGTGGGGCTTGCGGGCTGGTTTCAGACCGAACACGGCGCCGAACTATGGACCACGCGCACCGCCTGGCTGTTTGCGCGCATGCTGACGCTGGATGTGCAGGAACGCGCGGCGCCCGAATCCATCGCCTTCTGGCGCGAGGCCGGGATGGATGCCGACCTGCTGGCCCAGCGGGCCGAGGAAAGGCCCTTCAACTTTGCCGATGTCGTGGCGCCGATGCCGCTGGGCTTTACCCGCCTGCACGAGGGGGGCAGCATCGCCATGGGCGGGCGGCGCTGGCTGATCCGGCTGGGCAATGGCCACGCGCCGGATCATGCAACCTTCTGGAGCCTTGATGACGACCTGGTCATCGGGGGCGATCAGCTTCTGCCCTCGATCTCGCCCAATCTGGGGGTTTATGCGACCGAGCCGATGGCCGACCCGGTGAGCGACTGGCTGGAAAGCTGCACCCGCTTTGCCGCCCATGCGCGCGAGGGTCATCTGGTGCTGCCGGGCCACAAGCTACCGTTCACCGGCCTGCCCTTTCGGCTGCATCAGCTGATCGAAAACCACCACAGCGCGCTGGACCGGCTGCTGGCCCATCTGGCCGAGCCCCGGCGCGGGGGCGACTGCTTTGCGCCGCTGTTCAAGCGCCGGATCGGGCCGGGGGAATATGGGCTGGCGCTGGTAGAGACGGTGGCGCATCTCAACCACCTGCTGCATGCCGGGCGCGTGCGGCGCTGGCGCGCGGATGATGGCGCCTGGCTGTGGCAGGCGCTGCCGGCGGCGGGGGGCTGATCCGCGCCGTGCGCGCGGGCCCGTGCGGGCAAGGTGCGGCTGGCACGCCACAGCGGCCCGAAAGGCGTGCCGGCGGCGCTTTCGCGGGCGTGACAGGGCAAACGGGATCGGCTAGAAACCGCCAACAGCCGGGGGCAACGGACACCCGCGCCCAGCATAACGCATCACGCAGACGGAGACGATCATGGCCAAGCACGAACACGGCTCGATGGATATCAGCGAACAGGAAAAGACCTTTGCCGGGTTCATCCGCTGGTCGATCATCGTGGCGGCTGTCTCCATCGGCATCCTGATCTTCCTGGCGCTGGCGAACGCCTGACACCGAACGGCTGACACCGGGCGTGCATCGCCGGCCAGGGGCTGGCGATTGCGCAACACGCGGCCGCCGGAACCGTGCATACGGGACAGAGTTATCATGCGTTTTCTTCTGCGTCTTGTGCTGCTTGCCTTGTTGCCCGTCCTGGCAGCCTGCACCAAACCCGCCGTCTGGGCGCCCGAGGGGGATGTGCTGGCCGCGCGCTACACACATCCCGGCCCGCCCTCTATCGCGCTGTTCAACGTCATCAACAACGACACGAACAATGGCGAACATGCCGCGCTGATGATCAATGCTGACCAGCGGGTGCTGTTCGACCCGGCCGGGTCCTGGCGCCATCCGCTGTCGCCAGAGCGTCATGACGTGCATTTCGGTTTCGATAACGCGCAGCTTTTCCGGTACACCTATTATCACGCCCGGCGCACGCATCGGGTGCAGATCCAGCATCTGGAGGTCTCGCCGCAGGTGGCCGCGATGATCCTGGCGCTGGCGCAGCAGGCCGGTCCGGTGCCTGATGCGCATTGCGCGCGCTCCATCGGGCAGATCCTGCAGCAGGTGCCGGGGTTCGAAACGATTCCCGTGGCGTTTCGTCCCAACCGGCTGTCCGACGCCTTTGGGCAACTGCCCGGCGTGCGCACCGAGATTGTCACCAGCGACGCCGAGCCGACCGAACGTCAGGCCTATCTGGAATAGCCACGCGCGGCGCGCCGCCGTGATGCCCGCGCCCCACCCGCCCCGCGCCCCTGCGCAGGGACGTGGCAGGCGCTGGTGATCGCGACCTTGCACAGGAATTCGGTGAAGGCTTCGTGCTCTGAGCGGCATCCGGTCATGCCGTTGCCTGGACGACATGGCCGGGGATATGGAATTACGGGTGGCATCAGCCGATTTGCGCACCACAGACCAGCAGAGCCAATGAAGGGTCAAGAGGATGATGAACCAACAAGTGAGATCCTCGATTGATGAATGTGGCCTGTGCTGGCTGGCGACGGTGGATGAAACCGGCGCCCCGAATGTCTCTCCGAAGGAGATGTTCATTCACCACGAAAACGGGAAATTGCTGATTGCGAACATCGCCTCGCCCGTCAGCGTCAGGAACCTTCAGGCCAATCCGCTGGTCTGTGTCAGCCTTCTGGAGGTTTTCAAGCAAAAAGGGTTCAAGCTGAAAGGCACGGCCGCCTATATCGAGCCCGGACACCAGCTTTTTGACGGCTATCTGGAACGGCTGCGAACCCTCGGTGGCCATGACTTTCCCATCCTTGGTGTGATCGAGGTGACCATCAGCCGCGTCGACAGGATCATAGCGCCAAGCTATTGGATGTTCCCGGACAAGACGACCGAGGACAGTCAGGTCCAGGCCGCAATGCAAAGCTACGGTGTCGTGCCGGCCCACACCTGACACGGGCATTCGGCAAGGCTTTGCTGCACGGCGGTCATGCTGCAAACGCCACCGATCCCGCGCGAAAGCATCGAGCGGCGCAGACATCGCGTATCGCCGCCGTCCGCCTGGCTTTGCGCAAGCGCCTGCCAGGTGATGAACACTATGCGGTATGGGTCAGCAGGGTGATGGCGGCAAAGACCGTGCCACCCGCCAGCATCGCCAGCACCGCGTTGCGCGTCCATATCCCCACCGCCACGGTCAGCGCCACGACGCCCAGGCGCAGCGGGTCGGTCTCGCCCCCGGTTTCCGGCGGGAAGACCACT
>SKHK01000257.1 GCA_007117005.1 Paracoccaceae bacterium | reverse complement strand
GGACATTACCAAGCATCAGGTCGCCGAGGCCGGCGGGTCCAGCATCGAAGCCGCCATCGCGTCGGAAGATGAAAACGAGGCGATGCAGATCATGGCGCGCGGCGCGGCAACGCTGGCGGCCAGGCTGCATACGGAGGGGCGCATAGACGGCGCCATCGTGCTGGGCGGCACCATGGGCACCGATCTGGCACTGGACCTGTGCGCCGCGCTGCCGCTGGGCGTGCCGAAATATGTGGTTTCCACCGTCAGCTTCTCGCCCATGATCCCGCCTGAAAGGCTGGCGCCGGATATCCAGATGATCCTGTGGTCGGGCGGGCTCTACGGGCTGAACTCGGTCTGCCGCGCGGCGCTCAGCCAGGCCGCGGGCGCCGTGCTGGGCGCGGCGCGGGCGGTGCAGAAACCTCGCCGTGACAAGCCGATGATCGGCATGACCAGCTTTGGCAAGACGGTGCTGCGCTACATGGTCGCCCTGAAACCCGCGCTGGAGGAACGCGGCTACGAGGTCGCGGTGTTTCACGCCACCGGCATGGGTGGCCGCGCGTTCGAGGCGCTGGCAGCCGAGGGCGCGTTCGCCGCAGTGATGGATTTCGCCCCGCAGGAGGTCGGCAACCACCTGCACGGGTCCGCCATCAGCGCCGGGCCGGACCGGATGACGGCCGCCGGGCGCGCGGGCGTACCGCAGATTGTCTCGATGGGCTGCTATGATCTCGTGGACCTCGTGGGCTGGCAGCCGCTGCCGGCGCATCTGCAGGACCGCCCGGCGCATGCGCATAACCGGCTGCTGACATCCGTCATCATGACGCCGGACGAACGGCGGGAAATGGCGCGGGTGATCTGCGAACGGCTGGCCGGCGCCCGGGGGCCGGTGGTGTTCCTGATGCCCGCACAGGGCGGCAACGAATGGGACCGCCCCGGCGGGCCGCTGTCCGACGCCGAGGGGCTGGCGGCCTTTTGTGACGAGATGCGCCGCGCTTGCCCGGAAAACGTCCGTCTGGTGGAACTGGACGCCCATATCAACGACCCGGCCTTCAGCGATGCCGCGCTGGCCGTGGTGGACGAATGGCGCGCGGCGGGCGTGCTGGCAGGATGACCGGTGCCAACGCCTGCCGCGTGACCGTCAGCGATTGATGCTGCGGCTGTTCGTGGCCCCGGCCACCACCACGCGGGCGGTCTGTTCCAGGATCACCTCATTGATCGGCACGGCGGCAACCAGCGTGCGGGCACGCGCGCTGCCCTGGGGCTGCGGCGTGCGCGGGGCGGCGGCGACAAAGCGGAAGGTCAGCACCCCGTCCACCGGCCGGCCCCGGTTTTCGGCCACCAGACCGGCATCCCACCAGCCCAGAGACGGCGCCACCCCCTCGACCCGGACCAGCGCGCCTGATGATGTCCGCTCGATCGACAGCGCGGTGATCTGTTCGACCGGCACGCGGTTGTCGATCTCGGCGCGGGTTTCGCCCAGTTCCGGCCCCTCGCGCGAGGCGCCGAACCAGTTCAGCGGATTGACGCGCGAGTCGCGCACCCCGCCGCAGCCCGACAGCGCGCCGGACAGGACAAGCACACAGGCAGTCATCAGCACGGTCTGTTTCATGGCGGACCTTCACCTTGTTCGTGTAAGCGCGGCGGCAGTTGCCGGCAGGATTATCCGATGCCGGCGGCTTTGAAAAGCGCCCAGCCGGACCCGCGTTCGATTGGCGGGGCTGGACCTTGCCCGCGCTTGGGCCTAGGTCTGCGCCATCTCGCGGGCGCATCCGACATGGCATTGCCGAGAAGGGAGAACACTGTGGCCGAGGCCGAATTCGACGATATCGCCGAAACCTTCGCCTTTCTGGACGATTGGGAGGACCGCTATCGCCATGTCATCGAGATGGGCCGCGATCTGGCGCCGATGGATGACGCGCTGAAGGTGCCCGCCAACAAGGTCGAGGGCTGCGCCAGCCAGGTCTGGATCTTTCCGCAGGTGGACGGGCAGGGCGCCGCGGCGCGGTTCGATTTCCTGGGCGACAGCGACGCGATGATCGTGCGCGGGCTGATCGCGGTGCTGCACGCGCTTTACGCCGGGCGGCGGATGGATCAGGTGGTCGCGGTCGATGCCCCCGGGGCGCTGGCCCGGTTGGGGCTGGACGAGCATCTGTCCGCCCAGCGTTCGAACGGGGTGCGGGCGATGGTGGGGCGCATTCAGGCGATCGCGCAGCGGCACCTGGAAGGGCGGCCCGATGCCTGACCCCTGGCTTCTGGCCCAGATGGCGGGCTTGCTGCTGGTCATCGGGGCCTTTGCCGGGGTGATTGCGGGGCTGCTGGGCGTTGGTGGCGGCATCGTGCTGGTGCCGGCCTTTTTCTATGCCTTCACGGTGCTTGGTTATGGCGGGCCGGGGCTGATGCAGGTCTGTCTGGCGACCTCGCTGGCCACGATCGTCGTGACCTCCACCATTTCGGTGCGCGCCCATCATGCGCGGGGCGCGGTGGACTGGGCGATCCTGCGGGCCTGGGCGCCGGGCATCGCCATCGGCGCGGTGATCGGCGTGGTGGTGGCGGCGGGGCTTGCCTCGGTGGTGCTGCAGGGCATCTTCGGGGTGCTGGGGGTCGCGGTGGCGCTGTATCTGGCCTTTGGCCGGGCGCATTGGCGGCTGGGCGAGGCCATGCCGGCGGGGCTGGGCCGGGTGGTGACGTCGCCGGCGCTGGGCTTTCTGTCGGTCCTCATGGGCATTGGCGGGGGGTCTTTCGGCGTGCCGCTGATGACGCTGTTCGGCGTGGCGATCCACCGCGCGGTGGCCACGGCGGCGGGTTTCGGGCTGGTCATTGCGGTGCCGGCGGTGCTGGGTTTTCTGGCCGTCCGGCCCGAGGGCGCACCGCCCTACACGCTGGGCGCGATCAACCTGCCGGCCTTTCTGATCGTCATCCTGGTCACGTTCCAGACCACGAAACTGGGCGTGAAACTGGCCCATTCGATGGACCCCAAGCCCCTGAAACGGGTCTTTGCGGTGGTGCTGCTGTTCACCGCCGGCAACATGCTGCGCAAGGCGCTGGGGCTTTGACGCTTGCGCCACTGCCGGTGCGGCCCCATGTCAGAAAGGGGCGGGTCAGAGAGTGGCGGCGGGGCAGACGGTGGTTGGGCAGCGCGGTG
>SKHK01000073.1 GCA_007117005.1 Paracoccaceae bacterium | reverse complement strand
TCGCGCGCGGCGGCGGCCGGGTCCACCACCGGCGCCGGGTACCGGCGCCCCGGCAGCCCCTGCAGCCCCGCCGCCCCCGGCCAGCGCCACGGCTCATGCACAAAGCCATCCGGCACAGCTGCCAGTTCAGGCACCCATGTGCGGATGAACCGGCCCTCCGGGTCCTGATCCAGCCCCTGCTTGACCGGGTTGTAGATGCGCAGCGTGTTGATCCCCGTGGTACCGGACTGCATCTGGCACTGGCTCCAGTGGATGCCGGGCTCGTAATCGGTGAACAGCCGCGCCAGATGCCGACCCGTTGCCCGCCAGTCCAGCCACAGATGATAGCTGGCCACCGACATCAACATCGCGCGCATGCGGAAATTCAGCCAGCCCGTCGCCGCCAGATAGCGCATGCAGGCATCCACGAAGGGCAGGCCCGTCTGCCCGCTGGCCCAGGCCTGCAGCCGCTCGGCATCGGGCAGACGGGGGCGCAAACCGTCAAGGGCGCGATGCAGCGCGCGGTATTCCAGCGCCGGTTCATCCTCCAGCTTCTGGATGAAGTGGTCGCGCCAGGCCAGACGCGATTCGAAGCTTTTCAGCGACGCCGCCCAGCCCGGCTCGCCGCGTCGCTCGGCCCGCGTCCGGGCCGCCACCTGAACAACCTCGCGCGCCGAAAGCACGCCGAAAGCCAGATAGGGGGACAGGCGCGAGCAGGCGCGCTCGGCGCTCAGCGGCGAGGACATGGCACGCCGGTAATCCTGCCCCCGCGCCGCCAGAAAACCCGAGAGCGTCGCCTCGGCGGCGCGGCGCCCGCCCGTCTGCCTGCCCGGGCAGCGATCCTCGGCCAGGCCCAGCGCCCGCGCGCCCGGTATTTCGCCCGAGGCCGGCGCCACCGGGGCCAGCGCAGCCGGCACCGTCGCCGGCTCCTGCGCCATGAACCGGTCGCGCATCCCTGCCCAGCCGTCGCGCCCCTTCAGCCGCCGCACCACGCCGGATTGCGGCACCTCGCGCCAGACCAGCCCCTGCTCGCGCACCCAGTCGGCAACACGGCGGTCGCGCGCATAGCTCCAGTCATTGCCGGTTTCCTCATGCGACAGGATCTGCGCAAAACGGTGGCGCCGGTGCATCTGCGCCAGCACCTCGACCGCATCGCCGGTGCGAATCAGCAACGGTTGGCCCAGCGCCGCCAGATCGGCGCGCAGGTCTGCCAGGCTTTCGGCGATGAAGGCCCATTGCCGGGCAGAGGCATCAGGCTGCGCCCATGCCTGCGGCTCGACGATATAAAGCGGCAGCACCTGCCCCATCTCCGCCGCGATTGCCAGGGCCGGGTTGTCCTGCACGCGCAGATCGCGCTTGAACCATAAAAGCGTCAGCATTGCAGTGAGATATCGCCTGCCATCGATCCGTCAAACACGCCGGATGTTCACTTTTCACCCCCACCTAGCACATCCGGACCGCGCCGCACAATCGTCCCTGCGCTTTACCAGATTGACCCCGGCACGGCCCAAGTCTTGCCACAACCGCCGACCAATGTCGCTGCCATCACGGATAAGTCCACAGGAGAGCAGAATGCGCACCGCCTTGTCCATCTTTGCCGGCAACCGCCCGTTTTCGGCGGTACTGTTCGGCAGAGCCCCGGCATCCGACGACGACCGGATCAATAGCCGCCTGGATTCGCTGCACAAGGCGCTGTCCGGCACCGGCCCGAAGGCTCATTTCTTCAGGCATTAAGGCGGTGGGGCACGGGCTTTGACCGGCCCGCAGCCTGCTTGGCATCACGCCCCGACGCATCCCGCCCGGATGCACCGACCCCCGGCAGGTTCAGCGCCGCAAGCAGGGCACGCAACTCCTGCCGGGCGGCGACATGCGACATCGCCATCGGCGCGTTGCCGATATCGCTCATATCCATCAAGGTCAGGCCAGAGGGGAACAATTCCCGGTAGATGACCCGCTCGCCCAGACCGGGCACCACGCGAAAGCCGATGCGCCGCGCGAGGTCATCCATCGCCGCGCCGACCCGGCGCTTGTTGTGCATCGCCTGCGTGCCCAGCCGGTTGCGCAGCACCACCCAGTCGATCGGCTGCATGCCAGCGCGCGCGCGCCCCTGCCGCGCCTGCCAGACCATCTCGGCATAGATCGACGGGCCCAGCACCGCCCCAGAGGCGGGATCGATCCGCGCCAGCAGGTCGAAATCGACGAAACTGTCGTTCAGGGGCGTGACCAGCGTATCGGCCAGGGCATGCGCCATGCTGGAAAGCGCGGTATGCGAGCCCGGACAATCGATGACGATGAAATCGCTTTCAGGCGTGAGGACGTCAAGTGCAGCGGCAAGCTGGCGGTCCTCCACCCGCTCTCCCGTGCCCAGCGTGGCCGGATCGAACGCCGGCAGCGGCATGTAGCGCGGCACCGGCAGCGTCACCCCCTGCGCGCTGACATAGGCGAGACGATTTTCGACATACCGCCCGAAGCTGCGCTGCCGCAGATCCAGATCCAGCGCCCCCACCCGGAACCCCTGCCGCGCCAGTGCCGTGGCCAGATGCATCGCCGTTGTCGATTTGCCGGTGCCGCCCTTTTCGTTGCCGGTGACGATGATATGCGCCATGCCTGCCCGTTCCAGATGCCCTGCGCGCCGCCGATAGCCGCGCGTGAAAAGGGGCGCGGCCTGCACCGCGCCCCCCCATGTCCTGCCAGCGGTGAGGGTTCAGAAACCCAGACCGGCGTATTTGTTCTTGAACTTCGACACGCGGCCGCCGGCATCCATCAGGCGGGCCGAACCGCCGGTCCAGGCCGGATGCACCGAGGGGTCGATATCCAGCGACAGCGTGTCGCCTTCGGCGCCCCAGGTCGAGCGCATCTGCACGATGGTGCCGTCGACCAGCTTGACGTTGATGGTGTGATATTCGGGATGGGTTGCGTCTTTCATGGCGCCTCTCCTCAGCCTTCGCTGCCGGCCGCGCCGGTCTTCAGCGGGCGATAGTTGGTCTTTTCGGCGATACGGGCCGACTTGCCGCGCCGGTCACGCAGGTAATACAGCTTCGCGCGGCGTACCTTGCCGCGGCGCACCACGGTGATCGAATCGATATTCGTCGAATGGAGCGGGAACATCCGTTCCACCCCTTCGCCGAACGAGATCTTGCGCACGGTGAAGGAGGCGCCGATGCCCATCCCGCCCGAACGCGCGATGCACACGCCCTCGAAGTTCTGCACGCGGCTCCGGGTGCCCTCGGTCACCTTGTAGCCCACGCGCACGGTGTCGCCGGGTTTGAAATCCGGAATGTCCTTGCCGAGCTCTGCAATCTGCTCGGCTTCGATCTGCGCCATCAGGTTCATCGCAGATGTCCTTTCGGTTCTGGCGCGGGTGTTCCCCGCAACGTGTTGGGCCTGCCCATTGCTCTGCTCTTCATTCGGGGCGACCGCCTGTTTCAGGCCCGGCCCCGGCAGAGGTGTTCAGACATGTCCTTTTTCGGTACCCGCCCGCCGCGGCCTGTCCCTGACCCGAAGATGGTCAAGGCCGCCGATAGCCCGTGCGCTGCGGGATGGCGGCATTGATCACACCCCGGGCGGAAAATCAAGGGGCCGCGCAGCGCTGACGCCCCCTCCGCAACCGCGCTATGTGCCCTGCCGCCCCGCCGCACGGTGTCGCCGATCACGAAACCCCTTTCGACAGTTTCTCGGCATAGCCGTCCATGTCGATCACGCCACCTGATTCGGCGGTGCGCCGGCGCTCTTCCTCGCTCAGCGAATCCTGCACCAGATCGATCCGCTTCCAGGAAGGATGCGGCTGGCTCCCTTCGGCGTCGGGCACATAGGGGCTGGCCTCGACGCGGCTGTGCTTGTGGATGTAGCGCGCGCAGTTAAGGAAGCAGTGATCGACCGCCACGCGCACCAGCATCTTCGCGCCGGGATAGCGGGCCAGTTCCGGGTCATCATGGCTGACGCTGGCGCGGCCCTGCACCCGCACCCGGTTCGGTGTCTCGAAATCGATGAAGAGCAAACCCACCTGCCCGGTCTCGCCGGCATTGGCCGCGCTCAGATACATGCCGTTGCCGTCATAGATCGGAAACACCAGCGTCTTCGGATCGACCACATGCACCACGCCCGGCGGGCCGCCCTTGTAGCTGACGGTGGGCCGGCCGCGGCTGTCCACCGTTGCCAGGAAGAAGAAATCCCGGCTTTCGATGAAATCGACATTCGGCCCCTCCACCACATCCCAGACGATGGCATTCTGTACCGTGTCGGCAAGCTTCGTATGCCCCTGGCGGGCCTGCATGGCTCGCTGGGCTTCGGTATAGAAGGCCTCGCTCATTCCGCGGCCTCCTTGCCCGGCTTTGCCGGTTGCGCGGGCTCATCAGGAAGGGCCGGACCGGCAACGCCATCCAGCACATGACGCGCGATATCGGGGCGGAAGTAATGCCCGGCCGGGTCGGCAAACACCTTCGCGGCCTCGATCATGCTCAGGTCGATCTCGGCCACGGCGAAACCGTCGGTCATCGGGTCCAGCGGCTCGGTCATGCGGTAGCCATCGGGGGCGAAGACCGCCGCCGCCCCGCCGCCGGGGCCGACCAGCGCACGCAGGTCGGGGTTGCCCAGCGTGATCAGGTCCAGCGAGGCCTCGTCGATGATCGAATTCGCGGCCAGCACGAAACAGCCGCCCTGCAGGGCATAGCTGGCGCTTTCGTTGAGATTCGCCTGCGCGGACAGGCAAAAGGCACTGCGCACCCCCTGAAACATCCCGAAGGAGGGCCAGCTGGCAACATGGATCTGTTCGCCCAGCTGATACATGCCCTGCCGGTTCAACGGCTGGATATTCTCCCAGCAGTTCAGCCCGCCGACCTTGCCGAAGGGGGTATCGACAACCTTGAAGTCGGTCACCGGCCCCTCGCCCCAGACCGTGCGCTCCATATGGGTGGGGCGCAGCTTGCGCCGGGTCATCACCACCTGGCCACGGTCATCCAGCAGCGCCTGCGCGCAATAGATGCTGCCCCGGTCACGCTCTGCAAAGCCCAGCATGACCCAGGTGCCGGCGCGTTTGGCGGCCTCGCCCACGGCCTTCATCTCCGGCCCGTCCACGGTGATCGCATTGGCCCGATGGGCCATGACGATTTCCATCGCCACCATCGGCGGCTGCAGCCAGATGGTGAAGGGATAGCCGGGCAGCCAGACCTCGCCAAAGGCCAGAAGCTGGATGTCCTGGCGGCCCGCATCCTCGATAAGGGCGATGGTCTTGTCCAATGTGCCCTTCGCGTCCATCCAGACGGGGGCGGCCTGCACGGCGGCGACCTTGGTCATGAGTTCCTCCTGTCGGTTGTCGTTGCCGGCAGAAGTGTGCCGGGCCGCGGCCAGGCCCGGCAGTCCACGAACGGGGACCCGTCAGTGCCGCTGCGTGTCCAGCCAGGCGGCGGCCAGCGCGGCGCGGGTATGGGTGCCGAAGGCGGCATGCAGCGCCTTCATGTGCTTGTGCACAGCCGCCTCGCCGGTACCCAGCGCCGCGGCGATCCGGCGGTTGGTCAGCCCCCGCGCGGCCAGCGCCGCCACCTCTGTCTGCCGGGGCGATAGCGCGGGCGCGCGCCGAGGAAGGCGCAGCATACGCGTGGCGGTGCGGATCGCATGCGGGGTCATCGCGCACAGCCCCTCGTGATCAAGCCGCCGCGCTTTGGCCTCGGTCTTGGCACCCAGATACAGCATGCCGGTCATGCGCTCTTCATCGTATAGCGGAAAGGTGGCAAAGCCGGTCAGGCCGAAGCGCCCCGACACCCGCAGATAGAGATGGCAAGCGGTCCAGCGTCGGCCCAGCGTGACCAGTGTCGAGGCCGGCGCCCCGCTCTGGTGCACCCGCGCCAGCACCGGGTCGATGGGCATTCCCTGGGTCTCATAGGCGCGGGTAAAGGCGTCGGGCATGCCCAGGATCACACCCTGCATCCGCCCGCCCTTGTCCAGCCGGTAAAGCCCGACCGAATCCATGCCGGATCCGCGCAAGGCGGCCTCGGCGACCTCGGCCAATGCGGGGGCCAATACGGGGTCGATGCCGGTCGTCATGTCGACAAGTCTAGCGTAGCCTGCCCCTGCGTCAACGCACGCGCGCCCGCCGTCAGCCGTCGTCGCCTTCCCGGGCAAGGGCTGCCCAAAGATCGGGCCGGCGTGCCTTCGTCAGCGCCTCGGCCTGCTCGCGCCGCCAGCGGGCAATGGCGCCATGGTTGCCGGACAGCAGCACCTCGGGGATCGCGCGGCCCTGCCATGTGGCGGGGCGGGTGTATTGCGGATGCTCCAACAGGCCGGCCGAAAAGGACTCCTCCTCGGTCGATTGCGCATTGCCCAGAACGCCAGGGATCAGTCGCACGCAGGCATCGATCACCGCCTGCGCGGCGATCTCACCGCCGGTCATGACGAAATCGCCGATACTGACCTCTTCCATGGCGAAATGCTCGATTGCGCGCTCGTCCAGCCCCTCGAACCGGCCACAGACCAGCGTGATCCCCTCACAGGCAGCAAAGCGGCGCGCCATCGCCTGATCGAAGGGGCGGCCCCGGGGCGACAGATAGACCAGCGGCCAGCGATCCGGCCCCGGGGCGGCGGCCTGCGCCACGGCCAGCGCGCGGGCTATGACATCGGCGCGCAGCACCATCCCGGCGCCGCCGCCGGCGGGCGTGTCGTCGACATTGCGATGCTTGCCCTCGCCAAAGGTGCGCAGGTCGATGGCATCCAGCGCCCATAGCCCCTGATCCAGCGCCCGGCCCGTCAACGAGGCGCCCAGAACCCCGGGAAACACTTCCGGCATCAGGGTGACGACCTTGGCGCACCAGGCGCCGGCCAGTTGCTTGCGCCCGTCCATCAGGTCACGCGGCGTGACCGAGACCACGGGCTTCAACCGCCCATGCGACCGGCGCGGCGGGGCTGCGTCACTGCCGCTCATCACCCTGCCCGCCCCAATCGACACAATCCTGCGCGGCCACCCGGCATTGCCCCGCCAGCCGCGCGCGCGCTGCCGCCGTGGCCCGCGCCGGGTCAGGCTTCGGTGCCAGGCGGATAATCCACCTCACCCACCGCCAGAACCCCATCACATCAACCCCTCAGGCATGTCCACGATGATCCGCCCCGCGGCCAGATCAACCGTCGGCACCACTGCCCGGGTGAAAGGCAGCAGAACCGGCGCCGCGCCCGCGCGCTTCATCTCCAGCAGATCGCCCGCACCATGGTTCAGCACCGCAGACACACGGCCCAGATCGGCGCCCCCGGTATCCAGAACCGACAGCCCAACCAGATCGGCATGATAGAACTCGTCGTCCGGCAACGCCGGCAGCACCGATCGCGGCGCATGCAGGCGCAGGCCGCGCAACGCCTCAGCGGCCTCGCGCGTGTCCACCCCGCCCAGCCGCGCGGCAAAGCCGTTGGGGATGGCCTTGCCCAGTGTGATCGAAAACCGCCGCGCCCCGTCTTCGCTCAGCAAGGGACCATAGCGGGCGATATCGCGCGGCTCGGCGCAAAAGCTCTTCAGCCGCACCTCGCCGCGCACGCCAAAGGCGCCGGCCACCGCCCCCACACAGATCAGATCGCTGCCCATGACGCCCTGCGGCCCGCCCCCTCATTTTGCCCGAAATACTCTCGGGGGGTGAATTCGGCGCAGCCGAAGAGGGGGGCAGACAGCCCCCCTGCCCCGCTCATTCAGCCGCCGCGGCCTCGGCCTTCTCGGCGCGCTGCTTGGCACGCTCGACGGCTTTCTTGCCCGGCTGGGCCTTTTTCATGTTGGCGCGCACCGCTTTCTCGCGCACGCCGGCGGCCTCCAGGAAGCGCTGGATCCGGTCGGTCGGCTGCGCGCCCTGGTCCAGCCAGTACTGCACGCGCTCCATGTCCAGCTTCACCCGGTCCTCGCTGTCCTTGGCCAAAAGCGGGTTGTAGGTGCCCAGCTTTTCCAGAAAGCGGCCGTCGCGCGGCATGCGGCTGTCGGCCGCCACGATGGCGTAATGCGGGCGCTTCTTGGAACCGCCGCGGGCGAGTCTGATCTTCGTAGCCATGGTTTTCTCCTGTCCAGATGGCGTGATGCGGCCCCGCCCTTCCGGCGCGACCCGTTGCTTCCTTCAGCCCTTCAACCGTTCATGGTGACGGATCACCTCTGAAATGATGAAGGCCAGAAATTTCCTGGCGAATTCGGGGTCCAGATCGGCCTCTTTCGCCAGCCATTCCAACCGCTCGATCTGCCGCGATTCGCGCGCGGGGTCCGAGGGCGGCAGATCATGCTGCGCCTTCAGCCGCCCCACCGCCTGCGTCTGCTTGAACCGCTCGGCCAGCGTATAGACCAGAATCGCGTCCAGCCGGTCGATCGATTCACGGTGCTCACGCAGCAACTCGGCGGCGCGTTCGCTGGCTTCGCTCATGCCGTGACCTCCATGCCGCATTCCGCGCCTGCCGCGTCAGCCGGATGCCGGTAGACCAGGCAGGGCTGACCCACCACTTCCCCCTCGCGCTCGACCACGGCGCCCAGCCTCTCGGCCAGGGCGCGCGAGCGGGCATTCTTGGCCTCGACATAGGAAATCGGCGCGACAATGCCCCAGGTCCGGGCGGCAAAGCGCCGGGCGGCCAGCGCGGCCTCATGCGCATAGCCGCGCCCCTCGAACCCGTCATAGATGTGCCAGCCCAGTTCGGGCTCGTCCCAGCCCTCGTGCAGCCCGATCCCCACGCGCCCGGCCATCGCGCCGGTTTCGCGGCACTCCACCGACCACCACCCGAAACCACGCAGCGCCCAGTGCCCCAGCCCGCCCAGCAGGCGCGTCCAGGCATCGAACCGGCCGCACGGCCCGCCCACGAAGGCCGAGCGGTCGCTCTGATAGAAGGCGGCCATTGCATCGAGGTCCCGCGCCTGCGGGCCGCGCAGGGTCAGCCGCGCCGTTGTCAGTACCGGCACGTCAGCCAGGGCGGGCGTTTTGGCCAGGGCGGGCGCGACGCTCATTTCTTCCGCCCCAGCCCCAGGCCCGAAAGCCCGCCCGGCAGGCCCATGCCGCCGCCCATGCCCGGCATCCCCGGCATGCCACCGCGCCCCTGCAACTGCTGGGCGGCGGCCTGCATCGCCTCGGGCGTCATCTGGCTGGGGTCCGGCCCGCCCTTGCCGAACATCTGGCGCATGGCCTGTTTCAGCATGCCGCCCTTGCCCATCTTCTTCATCACATCGCCCATCTGGCGCTGCATCTTCAGAAGCTTGTTCAGTTCCGACACTTCCAGCCCTGCACCCGCTGCGATCCGCTTCTTGCGGCTGGCCTGCAGCATCTCCGGCCGCGCGCGCTCTTGCTTCGTCATGGACTGGATCAGCGCAACCTGGCGTTTCAGCATGCGGTCGTCGAAACCCGCGGCCTCGGCCTGTTTGGACATCTTGCCCATGCCCGGCATCATGCTCATGACCGACTGCATGCCGCCCATCTTCATCATCTGTTCCAGCTGCGCCTTCAGGTCGTTCATGTTGAACTGACCTTTCTGAAAGCGCTTCATCATCCGCTCGGCCTGTTCGGCCTCCAGCGTCGCCTGGGCCTTTTCCACCAGCGAAACGATATCGCCCATGCCCAGGATGCGCCCGGCGATCCGCTCTGGCTCGAAGCTTTCCAGCGCGTCGGACTTCTCGCCCAGACCGACGAAGCGAATGGGCTTGCCGGTCACCGCGCGCATCGACAGCGCCGCGCCGCCGCGCCCGTCGCCATCCATCCGCGTCAGGATCACGCCGGTGATGCCGACCTTGCCCTCGAACTCGGTCGCCACATTCACCGCGTCCTGCCCGGTCAGGCCATCAACGACCAGCAGGGTCTCGCGCGGGTTCGCCACATCGCGGACCTGCTGCACCTCGTCCATCAGCACATCGTCGATATGCAGCCGGCCGGCGGTATCCAGGATATAGACGTCATAGCCGCCCAGCGTCGCCTGCTGCTTGGCGCGTTTGGCGATCTGCACCGCGCTTTCGCCCTTCACGATGGGCAGCGTGTCAACGCCGATCTGGGTGCCCAGAATCGCCAGCTGCTCCATCGCCGCCGGGCGGTTGGTGTCCAGGCTGGCCATCAGCACGCGCTTGTGCTCACGCTCCTTCAGACGGCGCGCCAGTTTGGCCGAGGTCGTGGTCTTGCCCGAGCCCTGCAGACCCACCATAAGGATCGGCGCCGGCGGGTTGTCGATCTTCAGCTTGCCCGGCTCGCCCTCGCCCTTCAGCGTGGCGATCAGTTCGTCATGGACGATCTTGACCACCTGCTGGCCCGGCGTGACCGATTTGGTGACCGCCGCGCCCGTGGCCTTGCCCTGCACGCGCTTGATGAAATCCCGCGCCACGGGCAGCGATACATCGGCCTCCAGCAGCGCCACGCGCACCTCGCGCAGGGCGGCGGTCACGTCACCGGCCGACAGCGCGCCCTGCTTGGTCAGCCGGTCGAAGACGCCGCCCAGGCGTTCTGACAGGTTCTCGAACATGCGCGCCTCCTGCGGGCTGCCACGGTTCAATGCGGTTATGCACCCGTGGGCGCAACGCGCTGACGGATGGCGATCCCCGCAAAAGCGATGGGACCGGAAGCGCGGGCCTCCGGGTGATTGAGGGTGGCGATACGGCAGCGGCGCCGGGCTGTCAAGATGGCCGGGGTCTGAGCGCGCGCAGGGCCCGCCCGTCGATGGCCGCCAGGCCCAGGCCGATCAGCACCATGCCGGCCAGGTGGCGCGGGGCCAGCGCCTCACCCAGGATGCCGGTGCCCAGAAGGATGGCGCTGACCGGGATCAGAAAGGTGACCAGCAGCAGATTGGTGGCGCCGGCGGTCGACAGGATGCGGAAATACAGCACATAGGCCAGCGCGGTGGACAGCGCGCCGACGCCAAGCAGCGCGCCCAGGGCGGCGGGGCTGGGCAGGGGCATCGACAGCGGGCGGTCGATCAGCAGCGCCAGCGGGGCCAGGATCAGGCTGGAGGCGATCACCTGCCCCGTCGCCGCCCCCAGCGGGCTGACCCCCAGCGCCCGGAACCGCCGCCCGAAAAGCCCCGCGCAGGCATAGGAAAGCGCGCCACCCACACAGGCCAGTTGCGCCAGCAGGCTGGCATCCATCTCACCGGGCCCGGGCGGGCCGATCAGCACGGCGACGCCACCAAAACCCACAACCACGCCCAGCGCCCTGGCCGGGGTCAGACGTTCATCACGGGTCAGAAGATGGGCCAAAAGGACAGTGAACAGCGGGGCCAAGGCATTCAGGATCGCGGCCACGCCCGATGCCACCTCGCGCTGGCCCCAGACGAAAAGCGAAAAGGGAATGGCGTTGTTCAAAAGCCCCATTCCGGCAAACGCCAGCCAGACAGGGGCGCCGCGCGGCAGGCCCTCGCCGCGCAGGCGCAGCACCGCCAGCAGGATCAGCGCGGCCAGCCCCACGCGAACGGCGACGGTGGTGAACACCGGCACCTCGCGCACCGCGATCTCGTTGAAAAAGAACGATCCGCCCCAAAGTGCCGACAGGCTCAGCAGCATCGCCCATTCCAGGGCGGTCATCGGGCGGGCAGAGGAGTGCATGACGAGACCTCGGGCAAGGGGGTTCCTGCGAGACCCTGCCCGCACGCCCCCACCCGGCGCGACCCGTTTCCTGCGCAAAGACCGCCGATGCCCAAAGCGTCTGAACCAGGCCCCGGCGGCCCGGCGGCCGGCTCAG
>SKHK01000202.1 GCA_007117005.1 Paracoccaceae bacterium | reverse complement strand
TTGCCGATCAGATGGCCCAGCCAGGCATGGATCAGCACCATCCCGGCCACGGCGGCCAGCTTGGCCATCAACCAGGCGTCGCGCAGCCCCTCCATGAAGATCAGCGCGGTTCCGGCGGCCACGGCGATCACCGCGGCAGGGGTGACCAGTGCGATATAGGCGCGATGCGCCAGCAGGCGGAACTCGGCGAAGCCGGCCTGGGTCCGGGCCTCGGGGCGGCGGCCATAGGCCTGCAGGATCACCGGCAGCGCCAGAAGCCCCGCGCACCAGACCGCCAGCGCGGCGATATGGACCGCCTTGGTCAGCGCGATCATGCCTGCGATCATGCCGGGCCCCGCTGCGCCGTTTCGACCCAGGCGCGGCGCAGCAACCAGCCCGCGGCCAGCGCCAGCGGCACCATTCCGGGCACCCACATCACCAGCCCGGCCAGCTGCTGATCCTGCAGCGGATCAAGCCCGAAAGCGGCGGTGGTGACCAGATGCTCGGGGTAGAGGATGCGCGGCGCGAAGGTCAGGATCGCGCCGATCAGCCCCATCTGCCCGGCCAGCCCGGCCAGCTGCAGCCCGGCAGAAAGCTGCGCGCCAAGCGCACGCGGGCGGTTCAGAACCCCGCTCCAGAAGGCCCATGCGGGCAGGATCAGCGCACCCTGCATCGCCCAGTAAACCGGCGCATGATCCCAGGCTGCGGCGTAAATCAGCGGCACATGCCAGGCCCAGAGCGCGACCGACACTGTCAGGAACCCGGCCGGAGCCAGATGGCGCGGCAGCGGAAACGCTACCGCCAGCGCCGGGGCCAGCGCGAAGATCACCAGCAGATGATGCAGCCCCCGCGCGGCGAACAGCGCCACGGTCAGCGCGCAGAGCGGCGAGACGAAGGCGATCAGCGCCGCGCCCGAAGCGATGCCGAATGCGCGCCGCCGCCCCGCCTCGGCCATGCGCAGCCGCCAGAAGCCCAAGCTCGCCAGCAGCGCCAGCGCGCCCAGCAGGGCCGCATCGCCATTCCAGGCGGTCAGCAGCGTGTCAGGCCCCGGCGCGGGGCCGCAATAGGGGTGGGTGCGCAAAGGCGCGGTGTCGGTCATGCTGTTCGGTCCTGACCTCAAAGGTTGCGTAGGCGCCCTGGCGCCCAGGTTTCCAACGCGCAAGGTCGCGCGGCGTTCCATGAATTGCGCGCCATCGCGTCACGACACGCCCGCGGCCGGGAACCCGACGCCGCGATGCGGTGTTGAGCCTGCATGTCCGACACCCGGTCCCCGCTTTCAGGCACCCGGCCCGCCCCCCTCGACCGGCCCCCTGTGGTGCGGCTGCACGCGCTTGCCCTGCTCTCACTTGGCGCCGGGCTTCTGGCGCTGCCCTTCGCGGTGCTGATGTCCGGCGCGCGCCCTCCCTCGCAGGGTTTCGCCTGGGATTTTTCGGTCGGCCTCGGCTTTGGCGCGCTGGCGCTGGCGGCGCTGCAATTCGCGCTGACCGGGCGGCTGCGCTGGCTGACCCATCCCTTCGGCGCCGATATCGTCTATCTGGCCCATCGCTACCTGAGCTGGGCGGCGCTGGCGCTGATGCTGGCGCATTTCGGCATCTTCTACATCTGGCACCAGCAAGCGCTCGGCGTTCTGAACCCGTTGCAGGCGGATTGGGAACTGACCGCCGGGCGCTTGTCGCTTGCCTGCTTCGGGCTGCTGGTCGTCACCGCGCAATTCCGCAAGCCGCTGCGCCTGCGTTATGAGCATTGGCGGCTGCTCCATATCGCCCTCGCCATCATCGCTATCGCCGCGGCGGTGGCGCATGTGCTGGGCGTGGGCCGCTTCACCGCCGAACCGGGCAAGCGCGCGCTCTGGTTGGGGGTCACGCTGGGCTGGGTGCTGGTGCTGGCCTGGACGCGGCTGGCGGTGCCCTGGTGGCAGGCGCGCAACCCCTGGCGGGTGGTCGCCAACCGCGACGAGGGCGGGGGCGTGCACACGCTGGAACTGGCGCCCGAGGGGCAGGGGCTGACCCGCTGGAAACCGGGGCAATTCGCCTGGCTGGCCATCGACCGCTCGCCCTTCTCGTTGAAAGAGCATCCCTTCACCATCTCGACCGCGCCCGAGCGGGGGCCGAACCTGGCCTTCTCGATCAAGGCGCTCGGCGATGACACCGACCGGCTGATCCGGGTGCAGCCCGGCGCGCGGGCCTATGTGGACGGCCCCTATGGCGCCTTCTCGGTGGACCGCGAGGCCGAGGCCGCGGGGCTGGTGATGATCGCCGGCGGAGTGGGGATCACGCCGATCCTGTCGAACCTGCACGCGCTGCAATCGCGCGGGGACCGGCGGCGGGTGGTGCTGATCTACGCCAACGGGTCCGAGGAGGACATCGCGTTTCGCGCCGAACTGGAGGCGATGCGCGACCATCTGGACCTGGAACTGGTCCTGGTGCTGGAGGACCCGCCCGAGGGCTGGGATGGCGCCACCGGGCGGATCGACGGCGCGCTGCTGGCGCGGCACCTGCCACCCGAGAGCCGCGACTGGCCGCATATGCTGTGCGGGCCCGCACCGATGACCGCCGCCGCCGGCCGCGCGCTGCGCAAGCTGGGCGTGCCCGCCCACCGCATCGACAGCGAGATCTTCGAGCTCGCCTGAAACTGGACATCATCATGGACCGCCCCACCCTTGCCCTGCTGATCAGCCTTGGCGCCACCGCGCTGATCGTCACGCTGGCCGCCGCGCTGGCGCTTTCGCTTGCCTGACCCGAAACGGAACCCGCCGAAAGGAACCGCATGTCCGACCGTGCCGCCGCCCTGACCCGCGCCCTGATCGACGCTCTGCGCCCCGATCATGACGCCGACTACCTGACGGCCGTCGAGGCCATCGCCCATGACGTGCTGACCGTGGAAAAGGCCAGCGCCGAATACACCGCCGCCCGCGTGCTGGAGCGTCTGGTTGCGCCTGACCGGGTGATCTCCTTTCGCGTCACCTGGCGCGACGATGCGGGCCGGGTGCAGATCAATCGCGGCTGGCGGGTGCAGCAATCAAACCTGCTGGGCCCCTACAAGGGCGGGCTGCGCTGGCATCCGGGCACCAGCCTGCCGGTGCTGCAATCGCTGGCCTTCGAGCAGGTGTTCAAGAACGCGCTGACCGGCCTGCCGCTGGGCGGCGCCAAGGGGGGCGCGGATTTCGACCCG
>SKHK01000274.1 GCA_007117005.1 Paracoccaceae bacterium | reverse complement strand
GCCAGCCCACCGCTACGCCAGCCCACCGCTAGCGCCAGCCCACAGCCGCCTGCATGCCCATCACCCGGGCGCGGGCGCGCGGGTCTGGGTCGAACAGCGCGGCCAGTTGTTCGGTCATCGCGCCGGCCAGCTGGTCCACATCGGTGATCGTCACCGCGCGGTCGTAGTAGCGCGTCACGTCATGGCCGATACCGATGGCCAGCAGTTCCACCGCGCGGCGCTTTTCGATCATGGCGATCACGTCGCGCAGGTGTTTTTCCAGGTAATTCGCCGGGTTGACGGACAGGGTTGAGTCGTCCACCGGGGCGCCGTCGGAAATCACCATCAGGATCTTGCGCTGCTCGCGCCGGCCTGCCATCCGCCGATGCGCCCATTCCAGCGCCTCGCCGTCGATGTTTTCCTTCAAAAGCCCTTCCTTCATCATCAGGCCCAGATTGTCCCGCACCCGCCGCCAGGGGGCATCCGCGGGTTTGTAGATGATATGGCGCAGGTCGTTCAGACGCCCCGGCGCCTGCGCGCGCCCATCGGCCAGCCATTTCTCGCGGCTTTGCCCGCCCTTCCAGGCGCGCGTGGTAAAGCCCAGGATCTCCACCTTGACCTGGCAGCGCTCCAGCGTGCGGGCCAGCACATCGGCGCAGATGGCGGCAATGCTGATCGGCCGGCCACGCATCGAGCCGGAATTGTCCAGCAGCAGCGTCACCACCGTATCGCGGAACTCGGTGTCCTTTTCGATCTTGAAGGACAGGGGCGTCGTGGGGTTGGCCACCACGCGCGCCAGCCGCGCCACATCCAGGATGCCTTCCTCCAGATCGAATTCCCAGCTTCGGTTCTGCTGGGCCTGCAGGCGGCGCTGCAGCTTGTTGGCCAACCGCCCCACAGCGCCCTTCAGGGGTTCAAGCTGCTGGTCCAGATAGGCGCGCAGGCGCTCCAGCTCGGCCGGCTCGGCCAGATCCTCGGCGGCGATTTCCTCGTCATGCCCGGTCGTGTAGGCGGCATACTGGGGGTCGGCGTCGGAATGGGGCGCGGGGGCAGGGGGCTCGGGCGGGGCCTCGGCCTGCGGCATTTCGGTCTCGTCCGACATCTCGTCGTCGGCGGTCTCGTCCATCACCGCCTGGGTCTCGGCGCTTTCCTCGCGCGGGCCGTCCTCGTCGGTCTCGCCTTCCTCGTCATCGGCCTGGTCCTGCCCGTCGTTCTGGGGCTGGTCCTGCTCTTCGGCGCTGTCTTCCTCGGCGCTCTCCTCGTCGTCGCCCTGCTCGTCGGGGTCCTCGCCCAGCTGGTCGCCATAGCCCAGGTCCTCGATCACCTTGCGCGCGAAGCGGGCAAAGGCGCTCTGGTCGGCCAGCACATCCTCCAGCCCCTCCAGCGTGGCGCCGGCCTGTTCCTCGACGAAGGGGCGCCACAGATCGGCAATGGTATCGGCGCCCCTGGGCAGGGCGCGGCCGGTGGCAAGCTGGCGGATCAGGTAACCCGCGGCCACGGGCAGCGGCGCCTCGGTCTGGCTGCGGGCCTGGGCATAGCCCTTGCGTTCCGCGTCATGGGCGATGCGCGCGTCGATATTCGAGGCCGTGCCGGGCATGTGCCGGGCGCCCACCGCCTCGCAGCGCGCGGCCTCCATCGCCTCGTAGAGGTCGCGCGCCATCTGGCCCTGCGGCAGATAGCGGGCATGGGTGGCGCCGTCATGGAACCGCCGGCGCATGGCAAAGCCATCGGCCGTGCCGCGCGCCAGCAGAACTTCGTCCCGGGTCATGCGGCGGGTGACCTGCGGCAGGCGCAGGCTGTCGCCGCTCATGCCCGGCGGATCGACCGAATAGCTGACCGAAAGCTCCGGGTCGTCGGCCAGGGTGCGCGTGGCCTCGGTCAGGGCTTTCTTGAACGGATCGGCGGGGTTGTCGGACGGGTTCTGGGCCATGGCGAAGGATAGAGCACCGCAGGGGGGCAAGGGCAAGGGGGCAGGGCGCCGAAATCCGCCCACCGGCCCGTGTTACAGGCGCCGGTTCAGGCCGGCACGGCGCGCACCCGGCGGGTCTGATAGTCGAAATAGCAGCGCCAACGTTGCCGCCCGGCCGATCCATCCTGCGCCTGAACCAGCAGCATCACCACCGCCCCGGGACCCGAGGGGCGGGCGAATTCGACACCCATCATGCCATCCGGCCCAGCCAGCGTGCGGCCGCAGGCCTGCCGCGCCATGGCGACATCCGGCGTGCCGGGCAGGTCCGTCACCGGGCCGGCGTTGATGACGCCCATGTCGGCGTCGCGCGCGGTGGGGGTCTGGCCGTCACAGGCGGCAAGCAGCAGCAGAAGCGGGGCACTCAGCAGGGATATACGCAGCATGGGAAGCCTTTGTTTCCGGTGGCACGGTCTTGCCATGTCGAAGGTAAACCACCAGTCGCCGCCCCGGGCAAGGGTGCTGATGCCTGCCTGCCGGTCTCACGGCCAGTTTATTGCGCGAATATCAGCCGAGTGGCCGGATGGCGCGTAGTTCCGGCAGCAAAACGGTGAACCGAACCGACTCATTCAGGAACAGGAGTGACACCATGCCCGCCACATCGACGCTTATCGACCGCGCCGGCGATCTTGCCGACCGGATCGCCCGCTACCTGCCCCGCGCGCGCTTGGCGCATTGGATGCTGCGCCTGCCGCTGGCGGCGGTGCTGCTGCAGTACGGGATCGAGAAATTTCCGCTCAACCCCATGGCCGCCGAGGGTTTCGGCGTGCCCTTCCCGCTGTGGATCCTCGCCGCGGTGGGTGAGATCGCCATCGGTGTCCTGCTGATCGTCAGCGGTTTCCTGCGCGGCAGCCTTGGCGATCTGGCGACCCGGTCTGCCGGCGCGGCCTCGGCGATCATCGTCGCGGGGGTGATCGTCGTGGCCTATTGGGCGCCGCCGCTGGATCTGCTGATGTTCAACCAGTTTCACATCCTGCTGCTGGGCGTCAGCCTGTATCTGGCGCTGTGCGACAGCGGCGCGGCCAGCCGCGGGACCCGCTGATCCCTCGGCGCGGCCAGCCTAGCCCAGCGCCATGCTGGCCGCGCTTTCGGGCAGTTCCTCGCCGAAACAGCGCTGGTAGAACTCGGCCACCGTCTGGCGCTCCAGCTCGTCGCATTTGTTCAGGAAGGTCAGGCGGAACGCATAGCCGATATCGCGGAAGATGCGCGCGTTCTCGGCCCAGGTGATCACCGTGCGGGGGCTCATTACCGTGGAAAGCTGGCCCTTGATGAAGGCCGTGCGGGTCAGATCGGCGACGGTCACCATCTGGCTGATCTCCTGGCGGCCCTTGGCGTTGTTCCAGGCCGGGTTCTTGGCCAGCACGATCGCCGCCTCGGCGTCATGGGACAGATAGTTCAGCGTCGCCACCAGTGACCAGCGGTCCATCTGCGCCTGGTTGATCTGCTGCACGCCGTGATACAGGCCCGTCGTATCCCCCAGCCCCACCGTATTGGCGGTGGCGAACAGCCGGAACGCGGGATGCGGGGTGATGATCTCGTTCTGGTCCAGCAGCGTCAGCTTGCCGTCATGTTCCAGCACCCGCTGGATGACGAACATCACGTCGGGGCGGCCGGCGTCGTATTCGTCGAAGACGATGGCGCAGGGGTTGCGCAGCGCCCAGGGCAGGATCCCCTCGTGAAACTCGGTCACCTGCTTGCCGTCACGCAGCTTGATCGCGTCCTTGCCGATCAGGTCGATGCGGCTGATATGGCTGTCCAGGTTGACCCGCACCGTCGGCCAGTTCAGCCGCGCGGCCACCTGTTCGACATGGGTGGATTTGCCCGTGCCGTGATAACCCTGGATCATCACCCGGCGGTTGTACTGAAACCCGGCAAGAATGGCGAGCGTGGTGTCGGGGTCGAATTTATAGGTCGGATCGATGGCGGGAACGCGGTCGCTGGCCTCTGCAAAGCCCTTGACGACCATGTCGGAATCGATGCCGAACACATCGCGCACCGAGATCTCTTCGCTGGGCCTGACCATCTGATCCGTCATCTTTCGCCGCCATCCTGTCTGTGCATGCCAGCGCCCCCGCGGGCGCCGATTTTCCCGGTTTCATGGAACATAATGGGCAGGGGCGCAAGGGCAACAGACGCCCCCGCGCCGCCTTGCGGGCACGCGGTGGGGGTCAGCCCCGGATCGCCTCGATCATGCGCGACACATTGTCGGGGTCGGCGTCCGGTGTGATGCCATGGCCCAGGTTGAAGATATGCGGCCCGCCGGAAAAGGCTTTCACGATGCGCTGCGTCTCGGCCACCAGGTCCGGCCCGCCGGTGACCATGTGATGCGGCGCCAGATTGCCCTGCACGCAGCCATCGACCTGCACCTTTTCGGCCGCCCAGTCGGCGCTGACCGAATTGTCCAGCGCCACGCAATCGGCGCCCGTGGCGCGGGCGAAACCGATATAGTTGTCGCCGGCCTCGCGCGGGAAGGCGATGATGGGCACATCCGGGTGGCGGGTCTTCAGCGCCGCGATGATCTCGCGCGCGGGCTCCAGCGCGTAACGCTGGAACGCCTCGCCCTTCAGCGAACCGGCCCAGCTGTCGAAGATCTTGACCACCTCTGCCCCGGCCATGATCTGCGCGGACAGATACTCCACCGTCGCCTCGGTCAGCCGCGCCATCAGCGCATCGAACACGGCCGGCTGTTCGGCCATCAGCGCATGCGCCGGGCCCTGGTCCTTGGTGCCGCGCCCGGCGATCATGTAGGTGGCCACCGTCCAGGGCGCGCCGGCGAAACCGATCAGCGTGGTCTCGCGCGGCAGTTCGCGCGACAGGATCTTCACCGTCTCATAGACCGGGTTCAGCGTCTCGTGGATGGCATCCACGGGTTTCAGCCGGTCAAAGCCCGCCTGATCGGTCAGCGTGGACAGGCGCGGCCCCTCGCCGGTGACGAACCACAGATCGGCGCCCAGCGCCTGGGGCAGCAGCAGGATATCGGCAAACAGGATCGCGGCGTCGAAACCGTAGCGGCGGATGGGCTGCAGCGTCACCTCGGCGGCCAGATCGGGGTTGTAGCACAGCGACAGGAAATCGCCCGCCTGCGCCCGCGTGGCGCGGTATTCCGGCAGGTAGCGCCCGGCCTGGCGCATCATCCAAACCGGTGGAACAGGCTGTTTCTCGCCCGCGAGGGCGCGCAGGATCGTCTTTTGGGCGTTGGCGCTCATCGGTCTCGCTTCTTTCATGGGCATTTCCGTTTTGGTGCGGTGCATGCGCGCTGTTGTCAAGTCTGCGTGACAGATGCGCAGCCTGTCTGCGGCCGGTCGGGGGGCTGGACGACAGCCGGGCGCGGGCCTAGTGTTGCGCCAGACCCAGCGCGAAAGTGCCATGACCGACAGCCCCTCCTATCAGGTTCTTGCCCGGAAATACCGGCCGGAAACCTTTGCCGATCTGATCGGGCAGGAGGCGATGGTGCGCACGCTGAAAAACGCGTTCGATGCCGACCGCATCCACCACGCCTTCATCCTGACCGGCATCCGCGGGACAGGGAAAACCACCACGGCGCGGATCATCGCCAAGGGGCTGAACTGCATCGGGCCGGACGGGCAGGGCGGGCCGACGACCGAGCCCTGCGGGGTCTGCGAGCACTGTCGCGCCATCAGCGAAGGCCGCCATGTCGATGTTCAGGAGATGGACGCGGCCAGCCGCACCGGTGTGAACGACATTCGCGAAATCATTGATTCCGTTGCCTATCGCGCGGCCTCGGCCCGGTACAAGGTCTATGTGATCGATGAGGTGCACATGCTGTCCACCTCGGCCTTCAACGCGCTGTTGAAAACGCTGGAGGAACCGCCGCCGCATGTGAAATTCATCTTCGCCACCACCGAGATCCGCAAACTGCCGGTCACCGTGCTGTCGCGCTGCCAGCGATTCGACCTGCGGCGGATCGAGCCGGAGGTGATGATGGCGCATCTGGCGCGTGTGGCAGGGGCCGAGGGGGCCGAGGTGGAGGAGCGCGCGCTGGCCTTGATCACGCGGGCGGCCGAAGGCTCGGTGCGCGATGCGATGAGCCTGCTGGATCAGGCGATCAGCCACGGCGCGGGGGCCACGGGGGCCGAACAGGTGCGCGCCATGCTGGGGCTGGCGGACCGCGGGCGGGTGCTGGATCTGTTCGAGGCGATCCTGCGCGGCGACGCGGCCGGCGCGCTGGCCGAGCTTTCGGCGCAATACGCCGATGGCGCCGACCCGGTGGCGGTGCTGCGCGATCTAGCAGAGATCGCGCATTGGCTCAGCGTGACGAAGGTCACGCCCGCCGCCGGCGACGACCCCACCATCCCCCCGGACGAGCGCAGCCGCGGTGTCGATCTGGCCGGGCGTCTGCCCATGCGGGTGCTGTCAAGATTCTGGCAGATGCTTCTGAAATCGCTTGAGGAAGTGGCGCTTTCGCCCAATGCGATGATGGCGGCCGAGATGGCGGTGATCCGGCTGACCCATGTTTCCGACCTGCCCGCGCCAGAGGAACTTCTGCGCAAACTCACTGAAAAGGAGCCGCCACCGGGCGGCGGCCCGGCACCTGCCGGTCGGCAGGGCGCGGGGGCTGGTTTGGGGGCCAGTGCGGGGGGCGCCCTGGCGCGTGCCGGCGGCCCGGCCCATGTCGGCCTCAAGGGCAACGATGCGCGGGCTTCCAGCTTGTCGCGGGGCGGGCCGGTGGCGGCGCTGGCCGCGGCACCCACTACCGGGCACGATATCGACCGGCTGGCGATCTATCACGATTTCGACGCCGTGCTGACCCTGATCCGTGAGCGGCGGGACATGTCGCTTCTGGTCGATGTGGAGACTCACCTGCGCCTTGTGCATTACAGCCCCGGCCGGATCGAGTTCGAACCCGGCCCGCAGGCGCCGCGTGACCTCGCGCAGCGCCTGGCCGGACGGTTGCAGGGCTGGACGGGCGCGCGCTGGGGGGTTTCGGTGGCCGCAGGGGGCGGGGCGCCCAGCGTCGCCGAGGCGCGCGCGGCCGACGAGACGGCTCGTGCCACCACGGCCATGGAAAACCCGCTGGTGCAGGCGGTGCTGGCGGCATTCCCGAAGGCGCGGATCGCCGCCTTCCGGGACCCCGCACCGGTGGAAGAGACCGAGGCGGCAGCCGTGACCGAGGCGCCGCCCGATGACTGGGATCCGTTCGAGGACGACTGAAAGGAAAAGGCGATGCTGAAGGGTTTGGGTGGGCTTGGCGGCCTGGGCGACATGGGCAAGATGATGAAGGCCGCGCAGGAGATGCAGCAGAAGATGGCAGACCTGCAGGAAGAGCTGGAGACCATCACGGTCGAAGGTGAAAGCGGTGCCGGCATGGTCAAGGCGCGGGCCACGGCCAAGGGCGTGCTGACGGGGCTGGAAATCGATCCCTCGATCTTTTCGGCCGAGGACAAGGAGGTCGTCGAAGACCTGATCCTGGCGGCGATCAAGGATGTCCAGAGCAAGGCCGAGGAACGGTCGCGGGCGGAAATGGCCAAGCTGACCGAGGGGCTGGGGCTGCCACCGGGCATGAAATTCCCGGGCATGTGACGGCGCCTTGTTTCCGCTGGGGCACAGCCTGACATGACACCGACATGACCGATCGCCCGCCAGGTGATATCGAGGCCCTGATCGCGCTGATGGCGCGACTGCCTGGGCTGGGCCCGCGTTCGGCCCGCCGCGCGGTCCTGCACCTGTTGCGCAAACGCGCACAGGTCATGGATCCGCTTCTGCGCTCGCTGAAGGCCGTGGCCGAAGGGGCAAGGGACTGCCAACACTGCGGCAACATATCCGACAGCCCCGTCTGCCCCGTCTGCGCCGACCCCAGACGCCAGAACGGAGAGATCTGCGTGGTCGAGGATGTCGCCGATCTCTGGGCGATGGAGCGCGCGGGCGGCTTTCGCGGCCGCTATCACGTGCTGGGCGGCACGCTTTCGATGCTCGACGCGGTGGGCCCCGAGGATCTGGGCATCCCGCGCCTGATCGAACGCCTGCAGGCAGAAGGCGTGCGCGAGGTGATCCTGGCGCTGAACGCCACGGTAGAGGGCGCCACGACGGCCCATTACATCGCCGAGGCGATGGCCCCGCATGGCGTCAGCGTCACCACCCTCGCGCAGGGTGTGCCCATGGGGGGCGAACTGGACTATCTTGACGACGGCACGATCGCCGCCGCGCTTGCCGCCCGCCGCAGGCTGTAACACCGCGCCAGACTTTCCGGGAACAATTCTGTTGAAGAAACAGAATTGGCGCGCCGCTCCGATGGCGCGCTTGGATGGAAACGCCGCCCCCTCATCTTGCGCCAAATACTCGCGGGGGTGAATGGCCGCAGGCCAGAGGGGGCGGCAGCCCCCTTTCGGCCCTCCGCGTCAGGTGATCACATCGGGCTCTTTCCGGCCGGTGCGCACCGTGATCCCCGCCAACGCCTCGACCGCGGCACGGACTGGTGCCAGCACAGCCTGGGTGTCATCGCCCTGCGGGGTCTGCTCGAACGCCTCCAGATAGACCCGAAGCGTCGCGCCTTCGGTTCCGGTGCCAGAGAGCCGCAGCACGGCGCGCGCCCCCTCGTCAAAGCGGATCTGAATGCCCTGACTCTCGGCGCGGCTGCCATCGACCGGGTCGGTGTAGGCGAAATCCTCGGCGCTTTCGACGCGCAGTGTCGCCGCCTGCCGCCCGGCCAGGCCCGGCAGGGCCGCGCGCAGGTCTTCCATCAGCGCCGTTGCGACGCCGGCGTCCACAGCCTCGTAATCATGGCGCGAATACCAGGTGCGGCCGAATTCGGCCCAGTGCGCGGCCATCAGATCGGCCACCGACCGGCCCGTGACCGCCAGAACGTTCAGCCACATCAGCACCGCCCAAAGCCCGTCCTTTTCGCGCACATGGTCGGACCCGGTGCCGAAGCTTTCCTCGCCGCAAAGCGTGACCAGGCCGGCATCGAGCAGCGTGCCGAAGAATTTCCAGCCCGTGGGCGTCGCATGGGCCGCCCAGCCCCGCGCCTGCGCCACCCTGTCCACCGCCTGCGAGGTGGGCATCGAGCGCGCGACGCCCTTCAGCCCGCCGGCATAGCCCGGGCACAGATGCGCCTGCGCGGCCAGCAGCGCCAGACTGTCCGAGGGCGTGACATAGATGCCCCGCCCCATGATCATGTTGCGGTCACCGTCACCATCGGAAGCGGCGGCGAAATCAGGGGCTTGCGGCGTGAACATCAGATCATGGAGCGGCTTTGCCCAGACCGGGTTCGGGTCCGGGTGGCCCTGTCCGAAATCCGGCAGCGGACGGGCGTTGATTACCGATCCCGGCGCCGCACCCAGACGGCGTTCCAGAATCTCTATCGCATAGGGGCCGGTGACAGCGTGCATCGCGTCGAAGCGCAGTTGAAAGCCGCTGTCAAGAAGGGCGCGCATCGCCTTGAAATCGAACAGGGTTTCCATCAGGTCGGCATAGGCGGCGACCGGATCCACGACCTCGACCACCATATCGCCCAGCCGCGTCTCGCCCAGGCGCGCGAGGTCGATATCGGGTGTTTCAAGCGTCAGATAATGGCGCAGCGTTTCGGTGGCGGCATGGATCGCGGCGGTGACGGCCTCGGGCGCCGGGCCGCCATTGGCTATGTTGTACTTCACCCCGAAATCGGCGTCCGGTCCGCCGGGGTTGTGGCTGGCCGACAGGATGATGCCTCCATCCGCGCCGCGCTGGCGGATCAGGTTCGATGCCGCCGGCGTGGACAGGATCGCGCCCGCCCCGGTGATCACCCGCGCCGCGCCAGAGGCCGCGGCCATGCGCAGGATCACCTGCGCCGCGCGGTCGTTGAAATACCGCCCGTCGCCGCCCAGCACCAGCACCTTGCCCGCCACGCCGCCGATCCCGTTCCAGATCGCCTGCACGAAGTTTTCCAGATACCCCGGTTCCATGAACTGCGCGGTCTTCTTCCGCAGGCCCGAGGTGCCGGGTTTCTGCCCTGCGATGGGCTGTGTCGAGATCGTCACTGGCTGCATCTTTTCCTCATTCCTTCAGCTGGTTCGCCCGGCGTCTTTCATCATGGCGGCGGTGTCGCGCAGGGTTGTGGCGCGCGCGAGGCCGGAAAGCGGCAGGGGCAGGCGGCGGGCCCAGTTGGGGTGTTCATGCACCGTGCCGGGCAGGTTGGTCTGCTCGATGGCGCCGGCCAGATCCTCGCCCTGAACGGCCACAAGGGCAGAGCCCGCGCGCGCCAGATGCGCGTGCATCGCGCCCAGATCGCTGCCGCCCGCGCGCTGGTCAAAGGCCGTCACCTCGGCCGCGCGCCGGGCGCGGGCGCCGGCGGGGTCGGGCAATTCGCCCAGCGTCTCGCGCCAGGCGATGTCGCGCCCGGCGCGCCAGCCCTCCCAGGTCGGCAGATCATGCGTGCCCCAGGAGGCCAGCGCGGCCGGCGTGTAGCTTTCCGCCGGCAGAAAGGCGCCATCGCCCTGCCAGTCCCGTTCGAACATCGCCACCCGGCAGCCCAGCACGCTCGATGCCGCCAGCGCCGCGCGCAGCCCGTCGGGAATGGTGCCCAGATCCTCGCCGATCACCGTCGCCCCCCGGCCCCCATGGGCACGGCTGGCCTCTATCCTCAGGACCGCCAGCATCTCCTCGCGCGGCATGGCGACGTACAGGCCGGGCAGCCCCTCGGGCAGCCAGAAGCTGCGCTCCAGCCCCAGGATATGGTCGATGCGCACCAGCCCGGCATGGCGCAGCTGCGCGCGCAGGGTCTGGGCGAAGGCGGCAAAGCCGGTGGCGCGCAGAACGTCCGGGCGCATCGGCGCCAGCCCCCAGCGCTGGCCGGAGGGGCCCAGCAGGTCCGGCGGGGCGCCCAGGCTGACCCCTTGCGCGAAAAGCGCGCGTTCGGCCCAGGTTTCGGCACCGTAGGGATGGGTGCCGACGGCGAGATCCAGATAGAGGCCGAAATCCATGCCCGCGCCGCGTGCCCGCGCCTGCGCGGCGCCCAGCTGCCGTTCGGCCATCCATTGCGCCCAGGCGTGAAAGCGCAGCCGGTCGGCATGGGCACGGGCAAAGCGCAGCACGGCGGGGTGGCGCGGGTCCTGATGCTCGGCTGGCCAGTCGTGCCAATAGGGGCCGTGGTGTTCCGACAGCGCCTGATGGGTGATGAATTCCTCCAGTGGCGTGCCTTCGCGGTCGCGCCAGGTATCAAAGTCCTGGTCGTGGTCGAAGGCGGCATAGGCGGCTTCCAGCGCGGCTTGCTGGGCGCGGATGGTAGCCGGGTAGTCGATCAGCGGGCCGGTTTCCGGCAGGCGCGCGGGCGTGGCGACATGGGCGGTGTTCAGCCGGCGGCGATGCGAGGGGGCGTAGGGGCTGAAATTCAGCGGGTCGGTGGGAAAGCCCGCATGCACAGGGTTGATGCCCAGAAAGGCCGCGCCCTGTGCCCCCAGCCCCTGCGCCAGATCGCCCAGCATGGGGTAGCTGCCCATGTCGGCCTGCTGCCCCTCCCACAGCGCGAAAAGCGGCACCGTCACACCCCAGCGGCGCGGCGGTGCGGGCAGGGCCGGGGGTGCGGCCAGCAGATGCACCAGCCAACCCTCGGACCGAACCGTGTGATAGCCCATGGGCAGGGGCGGCAACGGGCCGCGCCCTTCGGCCATGGCGCCATCTTCGCGGGTCAGCTGCCAGTCGGCGCCCCAATCCGTGGGCGCCCCGGCCGTGACCACGCGGCTGGTGGCGCGGTGCAGGGTCTCTGGCAGGGTCTCTGGCAGGG
>SKHK01000232.1 GCA_007117005.1 Paracoccaceae bacterium | reverse complement strand
TCTTTGATGCGACGCCAGAGCGCGGGAGCACCCCCGGCGCGCTCTCGTTAGACTGCCGGTGCGCGGGTCTGCGGCGGTGTCGAGGGGGCTTTGCCCCCGCCCCTTCGGGGCTCCCCCCAGAGTATTTCCGGCAAGATGAAAGGCATCAGGGTCAAGGGGTTAGGACCTTGCGCCCAGCAGGCCGCGGGAAGCGGCAGCAAAAAGGGGCGCCGTGGCACCCCCTTCATTGCTTCGAAGCCGCCGTGTCGGCGTCGGTTTACGCAGCGTCGCGGTTTTCCTGCCGTTCGCGGAAGCTGAGTTCGCGTATCAGCGCCTTGGCCGCCAGGGTCATGCCCGATTCCTGCAGCTCGTCGATGCGGCGCTTGATTTCTTCCGTGCTCATGCTCATGCGGTCTTCCTTTCCTTGCGGCCCGTGACCCGGCGGGCCACACGCTCTTTTTCATCGAAAGACATTCCCTGCCACGCTGCCTTGGCGTGTTCCCGTGCATCATGCACTGGCTGAAAACGTCCCGGGGGCGCGAAATGCGGCTTCCCCGTTTCGGCGCGACAGCCCGATCGGCCGCTGCGCATATCCTGTATATAGGGCATGCGCCCCCCGATTATCAACCCGGTGCCGCCACCCGTGCCCCTTGCCGTCCGGCTTTGACGCGCGGTAGGTTGCCGTCCCGCTACGTCATTCCCCGAAAGGAGACCCCCATGCCCGCCACGCTTGATGCCACTGATATCCTGACCGCCTGCGGCCTGGAACCGGCCCGGCTGCAGGGGGGGGCGCTGGCGGTGCACAGCCCCATCGACGGGGCCGTGATCGCCCGGCTGGCGCCGACCCCGGTGGCCGATATTCCCGCCATCCGTGCCCGCGCGCAGGCCGCGTTCCAGGCCTGGCGGCAGGTGCCTGCCCCGCGCCGCGGCGAACTGGTCCGCCTGCTGGGCGAGGAGTTGCGCGCCGCCAAGGACGCGCTGGGCGCGCTGGTCACGCTGGAGGCGGGCAAGATCACCTCCGAGGGACTGGGCGAGGTGCAGGAGATGATCGACATCTGCGATTTCGCCGTGGGCCTGAGCCGGCAGCTTTACGGCCTGACCATCGCCAGCGAACGCCCCGGCCATGTGATGCGCGAGACCTGGCACCCGCTGGGCCCCTGCGCCGTGATCACCGCCTTCAACTTTCCCGTTGCCGTCTGGTCCTGGAATACGGCCCTGGCGCTGGTCTGCGGTGATCCGGTGATCTGGAAGCCCTCGGACAAGAGCCCGCTGACGGCGATGGCCTGCGAGGCGATCTTTGCCCGCGCGCTGGCCCGGTTCGGCGAGGACGCGCCCGAGGGGCTGCTGCAACTGGTCATCGGTGGTGCCGAACAGGGCGAGGCGCTGGTCACGGCGCCGGATATCCCGCTGGTGTCGGCCACCGGGTCCACGCGGATGGGGCGGATCGTGGGGCCGAAGGTGGCCGAGCGTTTCGGCCGGTAGATCCTGGAACTGGGCGGCAACAACGCGATGATCGTTGCGCCCTCGGCCGATCTGGACATGGCGGTGCGGGCGATCGTGTTTTCGGCCGTGGGCACGGCGGGGCAGCGCTGCACCTCGCTGCGCCGGCTGATTGTGCATGAGGATATCGCCGACGACCTGATCGCCCGGCTGAAGGCCGCCTATGCCAGCCTGCCGGTGGGCGACCCGCGCAAGGCCGGCACGCTGGTGGGTCCGCTGGTCGACATGGCCGCGCGCGACCGGATGATGGCGGCGCTGAAGCGCGCGCGCGCCGAGGGGGGCACCGTCCATGGCGGCACCGTGGCCGAGGGCGTGGCCGGCGGGGCCTATGTGACGCCGGCGCTGGTGGAGATGCCGGACCAGAGCGATGTGGTGCGCGAGGAGACCTTTGCGCCGATCCTCTATGCGATGCGCTACCGGGATCTGGACGCGGCGCTGGCGATGCAGAACGGCGTGCCGCAGGGGCTGTCATCGTGCATCTTTACCCTGAACATGCGCGAGGCCGAACGCTTTGTGCAGGTTTCCGATTGCGGGATCGCCAATGTGAATATCGGGCCTTCGGGCGCCGAGATCGGCGGCGCCTTTGGTGGCGAAAAGGAAACCGGCGGTGGGCGTGAAAGCGGCTCTGACGCCTGGAAGGGCTACATGCGGCGGGCCACGAACACGGTGAACTGGTCCGACGCGCTGCCGCTGGCGCAGGGGGTCAGCTTCGACATCTGATACCGTTTCGGCACAGGATTCGGGCAACGGGCGCCGCCTTGGCGCCCGTTTGCGCATGACAGCGCCACGGGGCGTGGTGGCAGCCGTCTGCGAAAAGTGCTAACAATATGTTTTTGTTGATTTTTAATGTATGCTTGGCATCATCAAGGCCTCAGGCAATCAGCGAGGCTGCAAGAAGATGGCACATACCGAAACCAAATTGATGCTGCAGGGCTACGGGCTGACCACGGCGGAACTGTATTATCGCCTGCCGGATTACCGCCATGTACTGAACAGTTTCATCTGGCAGGAATACGATCTTGCGCCCGATCATCCGCGTCTTTTCGGCTTCATCGAATTCTGGCAGCGCGAGATCGAGGGGCCACTGCATTCGGTGCGTTTCACGCATCGAAAGCTGATCGCACCCGGGGAATGGCGGCAGGTTGTCAGCGAATGGGTGCTGCACTGACCGGGTGAGCGGCAGCGCGACGGAACGTGGCGCGCGCAAAGCCCTGTCCGGCCGGACGCCGCCCACAGACGCCCCGCCCGCAACCCTGTGCGCCGGACGCGCCTGATCGGCGCCGCCGCGCGCGCGGGGTCAGGGGCAATGGCCGCGATACGTCAGGGTGCCAGCAGCGCGGCCATGCGGTCGCGCATCACGCCCTTTTGCGGTTTGCCGGTCACGGTGGCCGGGAAATCATCCACGATGCGGATATGTTTCGGCACCTTGAAATGGGCGATCTGCCCGTCGCAGAAGCCCCGTAACGCGGCCTCGGTCAGGGTCTGTCCCGGCGCGGGCACGACCCAGGCGCAGACTACCTCGCCCAGATGCGGATCGGGGATGCCGAAGACCTGCGCCTGATCCACGGCCGGGTGGCGGGCCAGGAATTCCTCGATCTCGCGCGGGTAGATGTTCTCGCCGCCGCGGATGATCATGTCCTTGACCCGGCCCACGATGCGGCAAAAGCCGTCCGCATCCAGCATTGCCTGATCGCCGGTCATCATCCAGCCGTCGCGGATCGCCTCGGCCGTGCGGTCGGGGTCGCTCCAGTAGCCCTTCATCACCGAATAGCCGCGTGTGCACAATTCGCCCACCTGACCAACCGGCACGGTGGCGCCGGCCGCATCGACGATCTTGACCTCCAGATGCGGGTGGATGCGGCCCACGGTGGCGCAGCGTTCGGCCACCGGGTCATCGGTGAAGCTTTGAAAGGAAACCGGCGATGTCTCGGTCATGCCGTAGCAGATGGTGACATCGCGCATGTTCATGTCGGCCATCACGCGTTCCATCACATCGACGGGGCAGGGCGCGCCGGCCATCACCCCGGTGCGCAGGCAGGCCAGGTCACGCGGCGCCGCAGTCTGTGCCGAAAGCATGGCCGAGAACATCGTCGGCACCCCGTAAAGCGCGGTGCAGCGCTCCGCGGCGACGGCATCGAGCGTGGCCTCGGGCTCGAACCCCTCTCCCGGGAAAACCATCGCCGCGCCCTTGGTCACGCAGCCCAGCACGCCCATCACCATGCCGAAACAGTGGTACAGCGGCACCGGGATGCACAGCCGGTCGGATTCGGCCAGGCGCATGCGGTCGGTCACGAAGGCGGCGTTGTTGACGATGTTGTAATGGCTCAGCATCGCCCCCTTTGGCGCGCCGGTGGTGCCAGAGGTGAACTGGATGTTGATCGCATCATCGGGGTCCAGCGTGCCGTCCACCGCGTCCAGCCGCAGCAACTGCGCAGGCCCCGCCAGTTTCTCCAGCGCCGAGAAGGACAGCGCGCCGGGCACGGGCTCGGTGCCGGCGTCATCCATCACCACCACTGCGCGCAGCGCGGGCAGGCGCGCGGCCTGCAGCCGGCCGGGCTGTGCCTGCGCAAGTTCCGGTGCCAGGGCCTGCACCATGCCCAGATAGTCGGAGCTTTTGAACTGCCGCGCCGTGACCAGCGCCGCGCAGCCCGAAAGGGTCAGCGCGTGTTCCAGTTCGGCCAGCCGGTAGGCGGGGTTGATGTTGACCAGGATCGCGCCGATCCGCGCGGTGGCGAATTGCGTCAGCAGCCATTCCGCGCGGTTGGGCGCCCAGATGCCCACCCGGTCGCCGCGCCCCAGCCCCAGCGCCAGAAATCCGGCCGCCAGCTGGTCGACCCGGCGGTCCAGGTCATACCAGCTAAGCCGCAACCTCTGCGCGGGGAACACCGCCGCATCGCGCGGGCCAAAGCGCGCGACGGTCTCGCGCAGCAGTTGCGGGATGGTGACATGGCGCAGCGCCGGCTGACGCGGCCCGGCGACATAGGACCGCCCGCCCTGCGGGCACAGCGCGCCGGGGTCAGGGGGCGGGGACGATGCGACAAAGGGCGTGGCCAGCCGGTCGGCCAGGCTTTCATTCAGGATCGACATCGGCGCGCCCCTCCCCGGCTTGCGTGTCTAGACCAGGCGCCAGTCGCCGCTGGCCTCATAGGCATCGGCGGCCTGATAGAGCGCCATCTCGTTCCATGGCTTGGCCACCAGCATCATGCCGATGGGCAGCCCCTCTGACATCCCGCAAGGCACCGAGATCGCGGGGAAGCCCAGCGCATTGTAAGGCGAGGTATTGCCCACCATCTCGAAGGCCCGCTGGATGAATTCGGCGATGGAACAGTCCGCCGGTGGGATCGGCTGCGGTTTTATCGGCATGGTGGGCAGCAGCAGCATGTCAACGCGGTTGAATTCGGCCATGAACCTGTCGCGCACCGCGCGCATCATGTTCTGGGCCTTGCCGTAAAAGCGCCCGCGATACTGGGTCTGGAAGTATTCGCCGACGAACATGCAGACCTTCAGCGAGTGCGACAGTTCGTCGGCACGGCTGCGCCAGGTGCCCAGCTGGTCGATCAGCGAGGGCAGGAAAAGGCCCTTGTAATTGGTCCCGCCGGCATTGCCGTGCATCATCAGGTCCTGCAGCCCCTCCAGCGTGATCGGCATCCACAGATCGGCGGCGTGGTCGTGGTCCGGGATCGACAGGTCCACCAGTTCGGCCCCCAGCGCCGACAGCTTTTCCGCCGCCGCGCGCACCTTGTCGTCGACATCGGCCTCGCTCTCGGCCCGGCCGAAGCCTTCGCGCAGCACGCCGATGCGCAGCCCCCGCACGCCCCGGCCCAGCGCTTCGGTATAGCGATAGACCTTTGGCGCGTACTGGCGCGGGTCCAGCCCGTCCTCGCCGGCGATGACCTCCAGCATCAGCGCGTTGTCGGCCACGGTGCGGGTCATGGGGCCGACATGATCGATGGTCTGTTCGATCGGCACGACACCGGAATAGGGCACCAGCCCGTGCGTGGCCTTCATGCCGACGATGCCGCATTTCGACGCGGGCATGCGGATCGACCCGCCCTGATCGCCGCCAATGCCCATATCGGCCTCGCCCGTGGCGACCAGCACCGCCGTGCCACCGGACGAGCCGCCGGCGGAATAGCCCGGCTTCCACGGGTTGTGGATGGGGCCGGTAGCATTGGTGTGCGAGCCGCCGGAAAGGCACAGGTTCTCGCAATGCGCCTTGCCGATGATGATGGCGCCCGCGTCCAGCAACCGGGTGACGACGGTGGCGTCGATCTCGGGCGTGTAGCCTTCCAGAATGGCGGTGCCGTTCATCATCGGCACGCCCGCCAGGGCGACATTGTCCTTCAGCACGATGCGGCGGCCGCGCAGCGGGCCATCGACGGCGCCATGCACCTCGGTCTTGTAATACCAGGCGTTGAGGGGGTTTTCCGATGGGCCGGGGCGGTAGCCGGGGCTGCGTGGATAGCGAACGACGGGCAGATTGTCCGGCGCGGCGTTCACCCGGTCATAGGTCTGCATGTTCCCTTCCATGACGGCGGCGAACTGGGCGAGTTCGTCATCGCTCAGCGACATGCCGAAGCGGTCTGCCATGGCGCGCATCTGGGCATGGCTGGGGCGTTTGACGGTCATGGCGGCACCCTGGGGGCTGGGGAATTGGTCGGGGGAAGGCAAGGCGGGGCGGGGCAGGGGGGATGGCGGCGCAAGCGGCGTGGCAAGCGGCGGCGCGGGTGGCGGAAAGGCGCGCGCGGTGGCCGGCGGTGGCCGGTTGTCCCGGGCCTGGTTGGAGGGCGGCGGGGCAGTGACAGGGCGCCCCACGACGCCGGGCGCCGCAGGGGTGGCTTGGGCCGCCGGGGAAGGAGCTATGGGGCGGGCGCGGGTGCTGCGGGCGGCGCCGAAGCCCAGGAATTCGTCGATTCGCGCACGGTCATGCAACTGGTCGCCGTTCAGGCTGCCGGTGATCCGGCCGCGTTCCAGCACCAGCACCCGGTCCGAAAGGTCGGCGATGAAATCGAAATTCTGTTCCACCAGAAGGATCGCCAGCCCCTGTTCCTGCCTCAGCCGGCCCAGGGTCTCGGCGATCTCTTCGATGATCGAGGGCTGGATGCCCTCGGTTGGCTCGTCGAGCAGGATCAGGTCCGGCCCGCCCATCAGGCAGCGGGCAAGCGCGAGGAGTTGCTGCTCGCCCCCCGACAGCGCGCCGCCTTCGCGGTCCAGAAGGGGCTTGAGCCGCGGAAAGTCGGCGAGGACGCGTTCGACCGTGGCGCTTTCCTCGGCGCCGGCATGATCGGACCAGGCAAAGCGCAGGTTGTCCATGACCGAGAGCTGCGGGAAGATCCCACGGCCTTGCGGAACATAGCCCAGCCCCGCCGCGGCGCGCCGATGGGGTGGGTCGCGGGTGATGTCGGCGCCGCGGAAACGTACCCGCCCGGAGGTCGCCGGCAGAAAGCCCATGATCAGCTTCAGCAGCGTGGATTTGCCCATGCCGTTATGGCCCAGGATGCCCACCACCTCGCCCGCGGCGACCGTCAGGTCGATGCCACGCACCACGGGCACGCGGCCATAGCCGCCGGAAAGGCTGCCGACTTCCAGCCAGGCCTCGGCGGTAGCGGTGTGGTCGGTAAAGCGGTCTGCCTGGGTGTTCATCCCGGCCTCCCGTCAAATCCCTTGAAACAAGGGATTTGCAAATTCCTTGTTGAAAGGAATTTGCTGCCCACCTGCCGGCTTGGTGCGGACGGAGGGCGGCGATCGAGTATTTTGGGCAAGATGAAGCTCATGCCTGTTTTCCCAGATAGACATCGCGCACCACCGGGTCGGCCATGACCCGGTCGACATGGTCCTCGACCAGTACCCGCCCGCGATGGAACACCGTCACCGTCGAGGCCAGCGAGCGGATGAACTGCATGTCATGCTCGACCACGACCACCGCCGCGCTGCGTGTCATCTCGTGGATGATTTCTGCCATGCGTGTCACCTCTTCCCCGGTCATGCCGGCTGCCGGTTCGTCCAGCAGTACCAGCCAGGGGTCCTGCGCCATCACCAGCCCCAGTTCCACCCGTTGCCGTTCGCCATGCGCCAGTCGTCCCAGGTCGGTGCGGGCGATCGGCCCCAGGGCCAGCCGGTCGATCACTTCCTCTGCCTTTGCCGTCGCTGCACCTGTGTCGTTATGGCGGCGTGCGGCCATCCAGATGTTCTCCTGCACGCTCAGCCCGTCCATGACCGAGGAGACCTGCATCTTGATCCCCACCCCCATGGCGGCGATGCGGTGCGGGTCCCAGCCGGTGGTTTCCTCGCCACGCAGGAAGACATGGCCTTCGGTCGGTTTCAGCAGGCCGCAAAGGCATTTGAAGCAGGTACTCTTGCCCGCGCCATTGGGGCCGATCAGGCAGCGCAATTCGCGCGCGCGCACTTTCAGCGACACGCCGTCCACCGCGGTCACGCCGCCGAAGCGCATGGTCAGCCCCTCGGTTTCCAGCACCGTCTCAGCCATCGGCGACGCCCCCGCGCGGTGCCCGGCGGCGCACCGGTTTGCGGTTGCCGCCGATGGCCCATGCCCATAGCCGTGCCAGTTCCGGCGCGATGCCACGCGGCAGGAACAGCACGAAGAGCACCAGGATCAGCCCCAGCACCAGCATGTTGTCGAGCATCGCCTGCCCGCCAAGCGTGATCTTGACCGAGGTCACCACCGCCGCGCCGAGGACCGGGCCGAACCGCGTGCCGAGCCCCCCGACGATGCACCAGATGATGATCTCGGCCGATTGCTGCAGGCTGAAGAGTGAGGGCGTCACCACTTCGGCCCAGGCGGCGAAAAGCGCGCCGGCCAGCCCCGCGATACCCGCGCCGATGGCAAAGAGCACCGTCTTGCGCGCGCGGATGTCGTAGCCCAGCAGCGAGACGCGTTCCTCGTTCTCGCGGATGCCGATGGCGATGCGCCCGAAGCTGGAGCGTAAGAGCCAGCTGACCAGCAGGAACACAACCAGCAGTGCCACCGCCGCCACGTAGTAAAGCGGATCGCCCCACAGTTCCCAGCGCGGGTAGCCGGGCACGTTCAGCAGTGGAAAACCCGGGATGCCGTTGAACCCGCCCAGCCGCGCGTTGCCGATCACATAGGCCGGTCCCGCGGTGGTGTTCAGCCAGCGAAACAGGATCAGCGAAAAGACCAGCGTGATCACCGCCAGATACACATCACCCAGCCGGCCGTAGAACATGAAGGCCCCTAGCAGCGCCGCCACCGCCGCCGGCACCAGCACCGACAGGACCAGCGGCAGCGTGCTTTCCCCGATATTGATGCCGGCGATGGCGAAGGTATAGGCGCCCAGTCCGAAGAACGCCGCCTGGCCGAAACACAGGATGCCGCCGAAGCCCCAGATCAGGCCCAGGCTGAGCGCCAGCATGCCGTAGATCACCAGCAGCGTCAGCATGTTGGTATCGGCCACCAGCGGCAGGCCCAGCACCAGAAGCGCGCCGAGGATCACCACCACCCCGGTATCGCGTGCCGCCGAGCGTCCTGTCGTCATCGCCATGTCAGATCCGCCCGCGGAAGAAGCGCGAGGTGATGCCGCGCGGGATCAGCCGCAACAGCACCACCGCCGCGACCAGCAGCGCCACATCCCCCACCACCGGCGAGACGAGGAAGGAAAACACCTGGTTGACCAGCCCGAAGGTGCCCGCCGCGCTGGCCAGCCCCGCCACCAGCACCGGCCCGCCGGCGATGACGGTGATGAAGGCCTTGGCGATGAAGGCCGCGCCGGCGGTCGGCACCAGCCCCACCAGCGGTGCCATCACCCCGCCGGCCAGTCCGGCCAGCGCCGAGCCCAGCGCGAAGGTCGTCATGTAGACGCGGTCCGGGCTGTGACCCATGGCCGCGGCCATGTCCGAGCGCTGCATCGTGCCGCGCGCCACCAGGCCGAAGCGGGTGCCGCGCAGCACCGCGACCATGGCCACCAGCAGCAAGACCGAGACCACGATGACGAACAGGTTGTAGCCGTTGACCTGATAGTTGCCGACCGAAAACCCCGGTATCGGCCCTGCCACCCCGGTGGTGGTGTTGCCGAAGATCATCTTGAATCCGCCGATCATCATCAGGCTGAGTCCCCAGGAGGCCAGCATCGTGTCGATCATCCGGCCGTAAAGATGCCGGAACACCAGCCTTTCCACCACCAGCCCAAAAAGCCCCACCACGATGGGCGCGATGATCAGCATGGCGATGAAGATATTCACGCCCAGGCCGACGGCGGTGATGGTGGCATAGCCACCCAGCACCATGAACTCGCCATGCGCCAGGTTGATCACCTTCATCATGCCGAACACCACCGCCAGCCCGGCGCTGATCAGCGCCAGCGAGGCGATGGCGTATAGCACCTCGATCAGGATGACGACGCTCAGATCCATGGGGCAGGGTCCATCGGCGGTTTCGCACGGGGTGGGCAGGGCCGACCGCACCCCGCGCGCTGTGTGCGGGGGCCGGTCTCGCGTTGCGGGCGGGTGGTCAGATCTCGATCTCGAACTGGGTGTTTTCGTCGGGATTGGCGATCAGGTCGCAGACCGCCTGGGTATCCACCGGCGGGCGCTGCGACAGCGATTCGACCAGCGCCATCTCCTGGTTTTCAAAGCGCATGAGATGCACGTCCAGTGTTGCGTGATGGGTCTGCGGGTCGATGGTCATCACGCCGGATGGCCCTTCGATCGACAGGTTGTCCTCCAGCGCCTCGATCACCGGCATGCGCTCGGTGGTGCCGGCCTGGCGCACGCCCTCGGCCCAGAGCTTGACGCCCATGTAATGCGACACCGCGATCTCGTGGATCAGGCTCGTGTCGCCATAGGCCGCGGCCCAGGCTTCCTTGAAGGCGTTGTTGGCCGGCGTGTCCAGTTCCTGGGCATAGTTGTAGGCGACCATGATGCCGTTGCCTTCCTCGGGCGTCAGCACGCGGTGTTCGTTGCCCACGCCCATGGTGGTCGAGGCAAGCGGGATACGCTCGTTCATCCCCGACGCGGCCCATTGCCGGAAGAAGGACAGATGCGCGCCGCCCACCAGCGGGGCAATCACCAGGTCAGGCGAAACCGTCTGGATACGCGCAATGGTCGAACCGAAGTCGGCCACATCCAGCGGGAAGAAATCCACGCCCACTGTTTCGCCGCCATTGTCGCCCACATATTTCTGCAGCCAGCGCGCGGTGATCTGGCCATAGTTGTAATCGGCGGCCAGGATATAGACGCGCGGGCCGGACTGGCTCATCGCCCAGGGCACCAGCACCTCGGCCTGCTGGGCGGGGGTCACGCCGTTGATGAAGACGTTGCGGTCGCACACGCCCCCTTCATACTGGACGTTGTAGAAATACAGCGTCTCGGCCCGGCGCAGGGTCTGGCGGATCGCCTCGCGCGAGGCCGAGAGGATGCCGCCCTGCACCACGTCCACCCGTTCCTGCCGCACCAGGCGCTGCGCGAACTGGGTATAAAGCGCCATGTCGGACTGGGTGTCGAAGCCCACGATCTCCACCTCGCGGCCCAGTAGCCCGCCATCGGCGTTGATCTCGGCCACGGCCAGGCGCTGGGCCATGTCCATCGGCTCGCCATAGGCCGAGAAGATGCCCGAGACATCAAGCACCGAACCCATGCGGATGGGGCCGGACTGGCCCAGCGCCATGGTCGGCAGGGCAAGCGCCCCGGTGGCGGCGGCCGATGTGGCCAGAAAGCGGCGGCGATTCAGTGTCATGCGGTGGTCTCCCTGTTCTGGTTCTTTTCGTGGTGATCAGGTCACTTGTCGTCGTCCAGCCGGTCACGCTCGGCCGGGTCATCGGGTTTCGCGGGCGCAGGCGGACCGTCGCCTTTGGGCTTGATGCGGTTGGCGTAATCTGCGGTGCGCCCGGCCAGATTGGCGTCGAAATCGACCCCGATCTCGGCGCCCATGGCCTTCATCGCGGGCAGCCGCACGGCCATGCCCAGGATCTGTTCCATCGCCGTGCCGAAGGCGCCATCGGCGCCAGAGCCTGAACCAGAACCTGAACCGAAGCCAGCGCCGCCATTGCCGCCGCCCGCCAGCCCGGACCCGCCGATATGGTTGATGCGGATCGAGTCGATCTTTTCCACGGGTTTCATCATCTGGGTCATGATTTCCGGCAGGCGGTCCAGCCGGCGTTCCTCCAGCCGCATGGCGATGACGGCGGCATCCAGCCCGTTTTCGGCCGCGATCAGCGCCGCGCGGCCCTCGGCCTCGGCCAGCATGCGGTCGCGCTCGGCCTGGGCGCGGGCGGCCATGGCCTCGGCCTGG
>SKHK01000297.1 GCA_007117005.1 Paracoccaceae bacterium | reverse complement strand
CGGCTCTGGCCGCGGGCTGCGTTCGGGCGCCAGCATCATCGCCACATCCCCCACCGGCGCCAGCGCCTGAGCCACCGCGGCGGCGACGGCATCGCCCGTGGCCGGCCGCGGCTCTGGCATCACCGAGCGGGCGGGCGCGTTCGCAGCGGCGCCAACCGGCAGGACAACCAGCCCCAGCAGCGCCAGCGCGGCGACGAGCGCCCATTCCCTGCGCTTTTCTCCCGCGCCCACCTGCATCCGCCTGCGCTGCCCCTTCCCGCTACGGTGTCCTGACACGCCCGAAATCAGGCGCGTCGGTGTCCTGCCCGGCCTCGATGATACCGCGCCGGATGGCCCGTGTCCTGGTGAAATAGTCATGCAGCATGTCCCCGTCGCCAGTGCGGATGGCGCGCTGCAGCGCGAACAGCTCTTCGGTAAAGCGGCCCAGGATCTCCAGCGTCGCCTCCTTGTTGGTCAGAAAGACATCGCGCCACATCACCGGGTCAGAGGCCGCGATGCGCGTGAAATCCCGAAAACCGGCGGCGGAATACTTGATCACCTCACTGTCGGTGACGCGGCGCAGGTCATCGGCGACCCCGACCATCGTGTAAGCGATCAGATGCGGGGCATGGCTGGTCACGGCCAGCACAAGATCATGATGCGCGGCATCCATGCAGTCAACGGTGGCCCCCATGCCCTGACACAGGGCGCCAAGACGCGAAAGCGCGCCCACATCGGTATCCGGCAAGGGGGTCAGCAGCCACCAGCGGTTATCAAAGAGCGAGGCGAAACCGGCCTCTGGCCCGGATTGTTCGGTCCCGGCGATGGGATGGCCGGGGATGAAATGCACCCCCGCGGGCAGATGCGGCGCCACCGCGTCGATCACCGACTGCTTGACCGAACCGACATCCGTGACTGTCGCGCCCGGGGTCAGCGCCGGGCCGATCTCGGCGGCGATGGCGCCCATCGCGCCCACCGGCACGGCCAGCACCACCAGATCGGCGCCCGCCACGGCCTCGGCCGCGCGGTCATGCACGCTGTCCACGATGCCCAGCCGCTGCGCCGTGGCCCGCGTGCCCGCGCTGCGCGCATGGCCGGCGACATGCCCGGCCAGACCCGCCCGCCGCATCGCATGCGCCATGGACGAGGCGATCAGCCCCAGTCCGATCAACGCCACCCGTTCATAGATCACGCTCACCGGCCCCGCCTCGCCAGCACCGCGGCCAGGCGGTGGCAGTCCTCCATCGTGCCGATGGTGATGCGCAACGCCTCCGGCAGGCCATAACCACCCATGCGCCGCAGGATGATCCCCGCAGCCTGCGCCGCCTCATCAGCCGCGATGGCCGCGCCTTCATCGGCGAAACGCGCCAGCACGAAATTGCCATGGCTCTCGTCCACGCCCAGCCCCTGCGCGCGCAACGCACCGGTCAGCCAGTCGCGCGCCGCGGCATTCTCGGCACGCGAACGCGCCAGATGCGCCTGATCGCCCAGCGCCGCCAGCGCCACCCCCTGCTGCAGGTCCGACAGGTTGAAGGGCGGGCGGATACGCCCCAGGGCCTCGATCACCGGCGCGGGCGCATAGCCCCAGCCCACGCGCAACCCGCCCAGCCCGTAGATCTTGGAAAATGTGCGCGTCACCACCACGTTCGGGCGCACCTCCACCATCGCCAGGCCGCCGTCGAAGCCTTCGACATATTCCACATAGGCCCCGTCCAGCACCAGCAACACCGATGGCGGCAACCCGTCGGCCAGCCGCACCACCTCGGCCTCGGGCAACATGGTGCCAGTGGGGTTGTTCGGATTGGCAAGAAACACCAGCTTCGTGCGCGGCGTCACGGCGGCAAGCAACGCATCGACATCGGCCACCCGCGCACGCTCGGGCACCGCAACCGGGATCGCCCCGGCGGCGCGGGCCGAAAGCTGATACATCAGGAACCCATGCGCCGTGTGCAGAACTTCGTCACCCTCGCCGGCATAGGCGTGGCACAACAGCGCGATGATCTCGTCCGAGCCCACACCGCAGATCACCCGCGCCGGGTCGAGCCCGTGCAGATCGGCGATGCCTGCGCGCAAGGCGCCATGGTCGGATGCCGGATAGCGGTGCAACCCCGCCCCGGCATTGCCCCCCACCAGCGCCCGAAAAGCCGCTATCGCCGCTGGCCCCGGCCCCAGCGGGTTCTCGTTCGAGGACAGCTTCAACACCTCTGCCCGCCCGGCCAGGGCCGATTTCCCGCCCACATAGGGGGCAATCGCCTGAACACTTGGCTTCGGCTGCGGCAACCCGTTCATCCCACCTGCTCCCGTCACATGCATGATAAATCCGCGCCCCTTCATTTTGCCCGAAATACTCTGGGGGGAGCGCGCCTTCGCGCGCGTGGGGGGCAAAGCCCCCCGCCCCGGCCGGCCCCAGAGACCATGAAAAACAGCAAAGGGCCGCCCCGGTTTCCCGGCGCGGCCCTGAAACGTCCCAGACCCTGATGCCGGCGGCGGATCAGTTCTTGGCGTAATATTCGACCACCAGGTTCGGCTCCATCTGCACGGCATAGGGCACATCGCCCAGGCTGGGCGTGCGCACGAAGCTCGCGGTCATCTTGTTGTGATCGACCTCCAGGTAATCGGGCACGTCACGCTCGGTCAGCGCAACCGATTCCAGCACGATGGCCAGTTGGCGCGAACGCTCGCGCACCGAGATCACATCGCCCTCTTTCACCCGGTAGCTGGCGATATTGACCTTCTTGCCGTTGACCTCGACATGCCCGTGGTTCACGAACTGGCGCGCGGCAAAGATCGTCGGCACGAATTTCGCGCGGTACACCACCGCGTCCAGGCGACGCTCCAGCAGGCCGATCAGATTCTCGCCGGTATCACCCTTGACCCGCGCGGCCTCGCCGTAAATGCGCTTGAACTGCTTCTCGGTCAGGTCGCCGTAATAGCCCTTCAGCTTCTGCTTGGCCTTAAGCTGGGTGCCGAAATCCGACAGCTTGGTCTTGCGGCGCTGGCCGTGCTGGCCGGGGCCGTATTCGCGGCGGTTGACAGGGCTCTTGGCGCGGCCCCAGATGTTTTCGCCCATGCGGCGGTCGATCTTGTACTTGGCAGCGGTGCGCTTGGTCACGGCTGATCTCCTTCTCTGTCTGCCCGCTCAAGGGGCCGAAAAGGGCGTTGTCCTCCTCCCCCATCCGATGCGGGGGCGACAGGTTTCCCCTTGCGGGGTCCACCAACACCAATGAATGTCACCCGCAGCCTGACGGCCCGGGACGCGCGGCTTATACAGGCGCTGCGGCCCGTGTCAATTGCCCCTCTCTGCCGCCGCTCCCTGCCGCCCGTTCGATCCGCTTGTCCGTACCCTTCTGCGTCCGCGCCTTTCCTCAGCAGGCCAGCGCATGACGCAGGATATGCGCCTGCGGTGTGGTCAGGCAGCGCCGCGCCGGCGGGCCCAGCCGCTGCGGGTCGGCCAGCAGGCCCGGACAGGCCCGCTCGATGGAGCGGGCGTGCCAGTCCAGCACTGCCGGGTCGGCCAATGCCGGGTGAAAGCTTTCGCAGGGCAGACCGTTGGCGCTGATGACCTCGTGCCCCGGCAACATAAGATGCACATAGGTCACGCGGGACGCGGCGAAATCACGCCGGACCCGCCGCCCGTCTTCCAGATCGGCGGCGGCGACCAGCAACTCGCCGGTGCCGAACAACGCGTCCGGATCGCGGATCAGCACGCGATGCCCGGGCGAGACCAGCAGGTCCGCCCGGGGCAGCGCGCCCTTGTCGGCGGCAAGCCCGGCAAGGGCGCCCGCCGCGATGCGCACCGGGCGCAGATGCGGGTGCAGATAAAGCTCGGCGCCGCCAAGCTGCGTCTCGCCGCGCCAGATGACCGGCTGCACGCCGTTGTCGCGGGTCAGCACAGGGTCGCCCTGGTCCAGCATCTCGACCGGGCGCGGGCCCTGCGGCGTGTCGATCAGCGTGCCGGGCAAAAAGCAGATCACGCCACCACGCCGGGCCGGGCGCTGTGACGGTGGCTGCCAGGCGCAGACCCACAGGTCATGCCCCGCGGGCGGCAGGAAGGGCCAGAAGACGGCGAGATGAGAAGTCCCACGCTCGATCAGCCTGGCATGATAGAGGCCGCGCCCGTCGGTCAGGCTGAAACTGCCGGCGGGCAGGTCATCGGCAACCAGCGGCGCCAGACCCGGGGGCCAGACCGGATCGCTCTTGTCTGGCCGCGGCGCGTTGCCATGCCGGCCTGTTGCAGTGTCTGCCCCGGGCATGGTCGTGCCGGGCATCACGGGCGCCAGCCGCCCCGCGCGCTGCCTTGCCCGCGCGCGCAGCGGCACGCGCTGTCCGGCGGCGTCCAGCCACAACGCCGCCGCGCCGCTGTCGAGTTTCGTCGCCTGCCCTTCCCATCGCCAGGACAGACCCTGCGCCAGCATGGCCGGCGGCAGGCCCTGGGCATCACCAAGCCAAACCTGCGACCAATCGACGGCGAAAACGCCGCGAAACCCCATTATCCTGCTCATTTGCCTGCCTGTTTTCTTTTTTCGAGAATCTAGCAGGTCGATGCCCCCTTGCCCAGAAAAACCTGTTGGTGAGGCGGTGGGCAGGCGGGTCGGTGAGCGGGCAGGCGTATAGAGATCAGCCTCAGAGGCTCAGCAGCTTGTCGCGAAAGACATGCTCGACGATCGCGTCGCGCGTCAGGCCGCGCTCGGCCAGCTGCGCGTCGCTCAGGCCTTGCAGAAATTCGACCTGGGCGCGCCGGCCGCGACGCAGGGCGTAGGCCTCGATTGCCACGCCAAGGCGCTGGAGCAGCCGCTCGGCGCTTGCGCGCAGGGGCACGGGGACGGTGTCGAAGGTGATGTAAGCCATAGTCGGAACCTTTTCGTCTGTGCGGTTCCCTCCCTGACCCGCAAGATAGGGCAACATCGTTGCCATATCTACGGCCAGCACGGAAACCCTGCCTTGCGTTGGGCTCATGGCTGTTTTCACCCTGCCCGCCTGCCACCCGTCTGCCGTCCGGCGATGCCGAAAACCTGTGCAATCATCCCGCAGCCGTGCTAGCCGGACACTGATCGTTGCACCGGCAACAACCACCAGGGGGCAAAGCATGACGACACCGACAATCCTGATCGCCGGCGGCGGCATCGGCGGGCTGAGCCTGGCGCTGACCCTGCATCAGATCGGCCTGCGCTGCGTGGTGTTCGAGGCCGCGCGCGAGATGAAACCGATGGGCGTGGGGATCAACATCCAGCCCAACGCGGTGCGCGAGCTGTTCGCGCTGGGCCTGGGTGCCGATCAACTGGACCGCGTGGGCCTGCCGGCGCGCGAATGGGCGCTGGTAGGGCTGAACGGGCGCGATATCCATGCCGAGCCGCGCGGTCTGGATGCCGGCTACAACTGGCCGCAATACGCCGTGCATCGCGGGCAGTTCCATATGCTGCTTTATCAGGCGGTGCTGGACCGGCTGGGCCCGGACGCGGTGCGCCTGGGCACGCGGGTAACCGGCTATGCGCCCGATGGCGACGGCGTGCGCGCCGATCTGGCACTGGCGGATGGCGGGACCGACAGCGCGCGCGGGGCGCTGCTGGTCGGCGCGGATGGCATCCATTCGGCGTTGCGCGCGCAGATGCACCCGGAACAGCCGCCGATCCACTGGGGAGGGGTGCTGATGTGGCGCGGCACGGTGCGTGCCCGGCCCATCCGTACGGGGTCATCTTTCGTGGGGCTGGGCACGCATGCGCATCGAATGGTGATCTATCCGATCTCGCGCCCGGATGCGGACGGGACGGCGCTGATCAACTGGATCGCCGAGGTAACGGTGGACCCGGCCGAGGGCTGGCAGCACAAGGGCTGGTTCAAACCCTCGCAGGTGGCCGATTTCGTGCATCATTTCGACGGGTTCCGCTATGACTGGCTGGACGTGCCGGCGATGCTGGCGCGCGCCGACAACGCCTATGAGAACCCGATGATCGACCGTGACCCCATCCCCACCTGGGTGGACGGGCCGGTGGCGCTGATGGGGGATGCGGCGCACGCAATGTATCCCACCGGGTCCAACGGCGCGAGCCAGGCCATCGTCGATGCCCGGGTGATCGGCGCGAAACTGCTGCAACACGGCGTGACCCCGGCGGCGCTGGCCGCCTATGACGCGCAGCTGTGCCAGCCGGTTTCCGAACTGGTGCTGCGCAACCGCGGGGCCGGCCCCTTCGGCATGTTGAACGTGGTCGACGATCGTTGCGGTGGGGTGTTCGACGATATCGAGACCATATTCCCGGCCGAGGAACGCGCCGCCTACATGGCCGGTTACAAGGCCGCCGCGGGTTTCGCCGTGGAACAGCTGAACGCAGCGCCGCCGATCATCGCCCCGGGCGCGAGGCTGTGACCGCGCCGGAGTGAGACAGGACCGGCGCTGACGAAAACAGCGCCGCCAGCCGCGCAACGATGCGACGATGCGCTACTCTGACTGGCCCACCGCACGCAACGCGGGCTTGCGATCCCGCTTGCTCGGGCTGGCCGCAAGCCAGATCAGGTCATGATAGCCTTGGCCACGGCGTTTGAAATCGGTCGGCGCCTCGGACAGGATGGTGTGGATCAGGGGCAGGTCGAACGCCCGGCAGGCGCACCACAGCCGGTCCAGCAGCGGGTCCAGCTCATCGGGGGCCAGCGCCGTCTCTGTCGCGGTCAGGATGCGCGGGTGGCAGGTGCCCTCGGGGTTGTTGCCGATCAGCAGTTCCTCGTAAAGCTTGTCGCCCTTGTTCAGGCCGGTGATCTGGATGCCGATATCGCCGCGCGATGGCTCCGGCATGTCGGGGCTGTCCATGATGTAAGGCTTCAACCCGTGCAGACGGATCATGCTTTTGGCCAGGTTCATGATCCTGACCGGCTCGCCCATGTCCAGCACGAAGACATCGCCCCCCCGCGCCATCGCCCCGGCCTGGATAACCAGCTGCGCGGCCTCGGTGATGGTCATGAAATAGCGCGTGATGTCACGATGCGTGACGGTGACCGGACCGCCCTGTTCGATCTGCGCCCGAAACCGCGGGATCACCGACCCCGAAGAGCCCAGAACGTTGCCGAAGCGGACCATGGAAAAGGTGGTCGCGCCCCCCTCGCTGGCCTTTGCCTGGCAGATGAGTTCGGCCATCCGTTTCGACGCGCCCATGAAATTCGTCGGCCGCACCGCCTTGTCGCTGGACACCAGGATAAAGCTTTCCACCCCTGCATCGGCGGCGGCATCGGCCAGCACCCTGGTGCCGAAGACATTGTTGCGAATACCCTCGACAACGTTTTCCTCGACGATCGCGACATGCTTGTTGGCGGCGGCGTGATAGATCGTCTGCACGCCGAACGCGCGCAGGACGGCCTGCACGCACCCAGGATTCTGCACCGAGCCTAGAACCGGTTCCACGCGCGCGCGCCTTCCCTGCGCGGCGTCCGTCGCGCGCAGCTCATGGGCAATGGAGTAAAGAGCGAATTCCGACACATCCAGCAGCACCAGCGCGGCCGGATCATACCGGATGATCTGACGGCACAGTTCGCTGCCGATGGACCCGCCCGCCCCGGACACCAACACGACCTTGCCGGTCACGTTCTGGCCCATCAGGGCCGGGTTCGGCGGAATCGGATCGCGGCCCAGCAGGTCCTCCGGCGTGACGCGGCGCAGATCGCTGAACGACGCGCGGCCAGAGACGATGTCGCTCATCGCGGGCATGGTGCGGATATCGACATGCAGCCGTTCCAGCCCCGCGATGATCTCGCGCCGCCGGGTACGGCTGGCACTGGGCATCGCCAGCAGGATCGCCGCACCGGCATGGTTCTTCAGCACCCGCGGCAGCTTTGACGGTGCATGGACACGGCACCCGTTGATCATCGTGCCCTGCAAGGCGGGATCATCCTCGACAAAGGCGACCGGGACATATTCACCCCCATGCAGCAGGGCGTTGTGCAATTGCCGGCCGGAATCGCCCGCGCCATAGATGATGACGGGTTGCCGCTTGATCGTGGCGGGCTTGCGGATCAGGCTGCGGATGGCGAAGCGGGCACCACCGGCGGCGCAGAACAGAAGCAGCGCAAAGATGATCGGCACCGATCCGGGGATCGGCACCGAGAGGGCCGCCGCAGACAGGGCCAGCATCACGGCCGCCACCAGCACGCCCGTGCCGATGGCGACCAATGCCTGCCCGGTGATGAACCGCAGGACCGAGCGGTAAAGGCCAACCCACCAGAACACCATCAGCGTGAAGGGCAAGGTCGGCAGGAAAGCCAGCCAGAGTTCCGGCGACGCGATGAACGCCAGATGCTCCAGCCGCAGCCACATGGCCGCCACGAAGCTCAGCACGATCAGCAGCGCATCGGCGGCAAGTTGCAGCGCGCGTTTGCGGGCTCTCGGAAGACCCAGCAACCTGTCCAGAAAAGCTCTCTCCATCGACCGAATCCCGCGCGACGACTGGCCGCATGCCAAGTGGTAGCAATACAACCCTTAGGCGGTGCAGACAACGCGGCAGATGCCGGAGAAGGGCGTGCGGGCCAAGAAAGATGAGAGCTTCGGCAGAATGTCGCCTGCGACGTATCGTTTGGGCAAGGCTGCGCTGCGGCGCGGGGGTCACGCCTCCTTCTGCGGGATGACGTCTGCCGCGGCGCGTCGGATAACGCGAAAACCGCATCTCCTATACCCGCCGCCAAATCCCTTTCAAAAAGGGATTTGCAAATTCCTTCACAAAAGGAATTTGCCTTGTCGAATAGCCTGCCATCGCAGCGCGCGTTCGGCTTGCAGGCCCAGCAAGAAGCGCCGCGAATCGGCGTGTTGCGGTATTCGTCAACAGAGTGTTTCCAAATCAGGCGAAGCAGGGCGATTGCCCGAATCGCGCCAGATCGTTAACTTATTTTGAACACATTTCCGAAGCGCGAGCGCGTTGTGGCGACGGTCTGCAGAAACACCGTCGGAGGGCAGCATGGATGTGAACGCTGTCTACTGAGGTGACGATGACTTCAGCGGCAGCAGTGCCAACCTCGGGGGGCCGCTGAACATGAACGGCGACGGCTCCCGTTTTGAGGGGGAGCGCATTCAGTGGGACGACGCCTTGGCACTGTCGCGGCCCGGCCTCGGCCGCGAAGGCGAGGACAAGGAGACGTTCCTGCAGGCCGGCGAAACACTGAGCTTCGAGCTTCCCGACGTGTCGCTGGACGAGATCGACTTTTTCGGTATCCGCGCCACCTCGGTCAATGGCGGCGACTCGATCAAGGGCGTGTCGGGCAACCCGGAAGATATCGACCCGAACCCGAACCCGAACCCGAACCCGAACCGGAGCCAGAGGCCGCGACCTATGACAAGGTGTTCTTCGCCTCGAACTTGAATGAGGACGGCTTGCCGATTGGCGGAACCTTCGTCCTCGGCCCTGACCAAACACCGATCGAGGGAGTGCAGCAGCTTGCCCCTGATACGGAGGGGGCCTTCGAGGACTACGTGGACTTCCTCGTCGAGTTCGGCTTCCCCGAGATCGACGATCTGGAAGTGATCGTATTTTCCAAAGACGATACGGAAGTCCTGCGCATCGACGCGCCCGAGGGCGGCTTCACGGATGCCGCCTCGCTCCTCTCGGCCTATCAGGACGCGCTTGACGAGATGCAGGCGGGAGAGGCCGCGCTCTCAAATCTGCCGATCGGCGTGCATGAAGATGGCGAGGGCTGGCAGGAAGACCCCGACACCGAGGAAGACGGCGACGCTGCGGCAGCCTGACGACCCCGGGCAATGACCACATAGTCCATAACTCGGCGCAACAAGGCGCGCGGCACACAGCCGCGCGCCCTTTTCATTGCGGCATTGCGGGCCCACGCCTTGCCCTCGCAGCCCTGCGGCGCCATATCGAAAACATGCTCAAGTTCCTGCCCATCGTCCTGATCATCGGCTATGGCCTTCTGATGGTTCAGTTCTCCGCCTGGCGCACACGGCGCGAACTCGATGCGCGCTCAACCCCTCTGCGGGACGCTGGCCTGCAGGCGCTGACCGACCGTATGGCGCGGGCGCTGGATCTGCCGGGTATCCCGGTTCATGTCTATGAGATCGAACCGGTGAACGGGCTTGCCGCGCCCGACGGCCGGATCTTCATCACCCGCGGCTTTCTGCACCGCTATCGCCGGGGCGATGTCACGGCCGAGGAGCTATCCTCTGTCATCGCGCATGAGCTGGGCCATGTCGCGCTGGGCCACACACGCAAGCGCATGATCGATTTCTCCGGCCAGAACGCCGTGCGCGTGGTACTTGCCGGTGTGCTCAACCGCCTTTTGCCTGGCCTGGGCGCGCTGATCGCCAGCGGCCTTGTAAGCCTGCTGGCAGCAGGTCTGAGCCGGGCCGATGAGTATGAGGCCGATGAATACGCCGCCGCCCTGCTGACCCGTGCAGGTATCGGCACCGCCCCGCAAAAGGCGCTGTTCGCCAAGCTCGACCAGATCACCGGCCATGGCGGGGCCCCGCCTGTCTGGCTGGCCAGCCATCCGTCAACTGCAGACCGCATCCGGGCCATAGAGTCACTGGAAGCGCGCTGGCTGGACGGACCCGCAAAGGCGTAATACCGTGCGGAAGGGGGCTTTGCCCCCCTCGCCGCTGGCGCGGCTCACCCCCCAGAGTATTTCGGGCAAAATGATGGGACAGCAGCCCCGGGCCCCGACTGTCGACGGCAGCCATACCCACCCACGCCGTTGCATAAGGCGCCGCAGTGGCCTATCGAATGGCGCTGGGCAGGCGTCGCTTGCGACACATGCCCAGAAAACCTGTTCTTCAGCGGAACCGCTCCATGACGCCTGTCCGCCTCGACGCTCTTGATCGCCGCATCCTGAAGGCTCTGCAGGCCGATGCCGGCCAGTCGCTCGATGAAATCGCTCGTCAGGTCGGTTCGTCCAAGACCCCGGTCTGGAACCGGATCAGAAAGCTGCGCGAGGCCGGGGTCATCACCGGCCAGACCACGCTGCTGGATGCCGAGGCCCTGGAGCTGGAGGCCTGTTTCTTCGTCCTGATCCGTACCGCCGAACATGAACCCGGCTGGCAAGAGCGTTTTCTGACTTCGGTCAGGGCGCAGCCAGAGGTGCTGGAGGCGCATCGCCTGGCCGGTGATATCGATTACATCCTGAAAGTGCGGGTGCGTAACGCGCGCGCCTATGATGCGTTTTACCAGCGGCTGATCCGCGATGTCCGGATCCACAACGTCACGGCACTGCTGTCGATGGAAGAAATCAAGTACACGACGCAGTTGCCGCTCTGAGCTCTCACAGCCAGCGCCGCACCCGCGCCATCCAGGCCTCGGCCTCGGCCCCGAAGGCGGCGCGCAACCGTGCCTCCTCGCCCTCGATAAAACGCACCGCCAGCACCCGGCCCAGCACCGGCACCAGCACCAACCCCAGCCACGACTGCCAGATCAGCGACAGGCCGGCGAGGATCATCAGATCGCCCAGATAGATCGGGTTGCGTGACAGGGCGAAAACCCCACCCGTCACCAACGCCGAGGGCGCCTGCCGGGGCACGATGGTCGTGCGCGCCCGCGCCATCGCCAGCGCTGCCAGCCCCATCAGCGCCGTCCCGCCCAGGCCGATCACCACCCCGGCCCAGAACAGCCCGCGCGCCGCCGCCCCCTCAAACACCGGCATCGCCATCACCCAGGCCAACGCCACAAACCCCGCCAACCATACCGGTGGCCAGTCAAGCCATCGCAACACCGCCCTGCCCCTTCATCTTGCTGAAAATACTCAAATCCTCGCCGGGAACCCTCGCTACGCCCGCCCCCGCAGCGCGCCGCCTCAACCCGGCCGGCG
>SKHK01000104.1 GCA_007117005.1 Paracoccaceae bacterium | reverse complement strand
TGGGATACGATGGCAAGGGCCAGGCGCGGATCATGGACGAGGGCCAGGCGGGTTCGGCGCTGGCCGCGATGGGCGGTGCGCCCTCGGTGCTGGAGGGGTTCGTGCCCTTCGAGCGCGAGGTTTCGGTCATCGCCGCGCGGGGGCTTTCCGGCGCGGTGGTCTGTTATGACCCGGGCGAGAATGTGCACGAGGCCGGGATATTGCGCTCGACCACGGTGCCCGCCGCACTGGGCGCCGGGCAGGCGGCAGAGGCGGCGCTGATGGCGGGGCGGATCCTGAACGCGCTGGATTATGTCGGCGTGATGGGGGTGGAGCTTTTCGTGGCGCCGCAGGGGCTGGTGGTGAACGAGATCGCGCCGCGCGTGCATAATTCCGGCCATTGGACGCAGGCGGGCTGCGCGGTCGATCAGTTCGAACAGCATATCCGCGCCGTGGCGGGCTGGTCGCTGGGCGACGGGCAGCGGTATGCGGATGTGGTGATGGAGAACCTGATCGGCGACGAGGTGGCGCGGGTGCCGGCGCTGGCGCGCGCGGGGGATGTGCAGGTTCATCTTTACGGCAAGGCCGAGGCGCGGGCCGGGCGCAAGATGGGGCATGTCAACCGGATCGCGCGCGGGTGACCGGGCAGGGGGGCGCTGCCCCCCTCTTGGCCTGTGGCCAATTCACCCCCCGGAGTATTTCTGGCAAAATGAAGGGGCGCGGGTTTTCAGATATCGTCGAATCGACCGGCGCGGCCGTGGCCGGCGGTGAAACGGGCCGCGCCGTTGATGCCTTCGTGCAGGGCGGCGCGCACGCTGGCCCATTCGCGCCGCAGCCTGGCGGCAAGGGTCTCTGGCGGCAGGCGGGCCGAAAGGTGATCGGCGCGCAGGCAGGCTTGCGGGAAGCGGGTCAGGCTGTCAGCAAGCGTCAGCGCGGCGGGCAGGGCCTGGCCCGGGTGCACCACGCGGTCTGCCAGGCCGATGGCATGGGCCTCGGCCGCATCGACGGGGCGGCCGGTCAGGATCAGGTCATTGGCGCGGCCCTGCCCCACGGTCAGCGGCAGGCGGACGGTGCCGCCGTCGATCAGCGGCACGCCCCAGCGCCGGCAGAAGACGCCGAATTGCGCGTCTGTGGCCATGACCCGCATGTCGGCCCAGAGCGCCAGTTCCATGCCGCCTGCCACCGCCGCCCCCTCGATAGCGGCGATCACCGGCTTTTCCAGCATCAGCCGCGCCGGCCCCATGGGCGAGGGCAGGGGCTGGCCCATCGGGTCGGCCCAGCCGGGCGGGATGTCGAGGCCCGCCAGCCAGTCACGGGCCGCGCCAGCCGCTGCAGCCTTCAGGTCGAACCCCGCGCAGAAGGCGCCATCCGCACCCGTCAGGACCGCGACATCGACGGCGCGGTTGGCCTGAAATTCCAGCATCGTGTCGAACAGCGCCTTGGCCAGTGCCGGGTTCACGGCGTTGCGCGCCGCGGGCCGGTTCAGGGTGACGAGGCGGATGCGGCCAAGGGTTTCGATGCGAATCATGTCAGATCTCCTCGACATCCAGCACGCCGTCGAGTGCGCGCAGCCGGGCGCTGATCGCCGGTGTTGCGGGCAGTTTCTCGCCCGCGTCGATATCGATTTCCCCGCCCGAGGCAGGGTCCGGCAGGCAGATCAGCAGGGGGCCCATGGCCCGGCTCGGCGCGCCTTCGCGCGCCTCGGCCACCGCCGCGCCCAGGGCCGCCACTGCCGCCGCGTCGGCCAGCCGCACGCGCAACCCGCTGGCGCCGGCATCGGCGACCACCACATCCACCGGCTGCACGCCGCGCGTCAGCAGTTTCAGCGTGTCGGCCTCCATCGTCGCCTCTACCGTCAGGACCACGGCGGCGCCGGGTTCCAGATGCGCGCGCGTGGCCTCCAGCACATCGGCAAAGACCGTTACCTCATAAAGCCCTGTGGTATCAGACAGTTGCACGAAGGCAAAGCGGTTGCCGCGGGCCGATTTGCGCTCTTGCCGGGCCGAGACGGAGCCCGCGAGCTTTGCCACCAGCGGGCCGGCCTGTGCCTTGCGCTCCAGTTCCGCCAGGGTCAGCACCTGCTTGCGTTTCAGGGCCTTTGCGTAGTCGTCCAGCGGGTGGCCGGACAGGTAGAAGCCCACCGCCTGATGTTCGGCCGCCAGTCGTTCCATCGGCAGCCAGTCGGCGCCTTTGGACAGGCGCGGCGGGGGCAGGTCATCGCCGCCCGCGCCAAACAGCGAGGACTGGCCCGATGACGCCTGTTCCTGCACGCTGGCGGAATAGGCGACCAGCGCGTCCAGCGCGTCGAACACCCGGCGGCGGTTGGGGTCCAGCGCATCGAAGGCGCCGGCGCGGGCCAGCATCTCCAGCGGGCGCTTGCCGATGCGTTTCAGGTCCACGCGGCGAGCCAGATCGAAAAGATCGGCAAATGGGGTATCGCCGCGCGCCGAGGTGATCAGTTTCATAGCCTCTACGCCCACATTCTTCAGCGCGCCCAGTGCATAGACCAGCGCGCCGTCGGTGACGCTGAACAGGGCCTGGCTGCGGTTCACGCAAGGTGGCACGACGGGGATACCCAGCCTGTCGACCTCGCGCTTGTAGACATTCAGCTTGTCGGTCAGATGGATATCGCAATTCATCACCGCGGCCATGAATTCGACCGGGTAATTGGCCTTCAGATACGCTGTCTGATAGCTGACCACGGCATAAGCGGCGGCGTGGGACTTGTTGAAGCCGTAATTGGCGAATTTCTCCAGCAGGTCGAAGACCTCGCCGGCCTTTTTCTCGTCCACCCCGTTGGCGACCGAACCCTTGATGAATTTCGGCCGTTCCTTGGCCATTTCCTCGGCGATCTTCTTGCCCATGGCGCGGCGCAGCAGGTCGGCGCCGCCCAGCGAATAACCGGCCATGACCTGCGCGATCTCCATCACCTGTTCCTGATAGACGATGATGCCCTGCGTTTCCTTCAGGATATGGTCGATGGAGGGGTGAATGGATTCCAGGTCGCGCTGGCCGTTCTTGACCTCGCAATAGGTGGGGATGTTCTCCATCGGGCCGGGGCGGTAAAGCGCCACCAGCGCCACGATGTCCTCGATACAGGTGGGTTTCATGCGCCGCAGCGCGTCCATCATGCCGGAACTTTCCACCTGGAACACGGCCACGGTGCGGGCGCTGGCGTAAAGCTGATAGGTCTTTTCGTCATCCAGCGGGAT
>SKHK01000089.1 GCA_007117005.1 Paracoccaceae bacterium | reverse complement strand
AGATGGATGCGCTGATGCGGGTGGGCCTGGGCTATATCAAGGTGGGCCAGCAGGCGACGACGCTTTCGGGCGGCGAGGCGCAGCGGGTCAAGCTGTCGAAAGAGCTGTCGCGACGGTCCACGGGCCGGACGCTGTATATCCTGGACGAGCCGACGACGGGGCTGCATTTCGAGGACGTGAAAAAGCTTTTGGAAGTGCTGCACGAACTGGTCGAGCAGGGCAATTCGGTGGTGGTGATCGAGCACAATCTGGATGTGATCAAGACCGCCGACTGGATCATCGACATCGGGCCGGAAGGGGGCGACGGCGGCGGGCGGATCATGGCCGAGGGCACGCCAGAGGATGTGGCGCAGGTGACTGAGAGCCACACCGGGCGGTATCTTGCGCCGCTGCTGGCGCGACGGCAAGCGGCGGAATAAGGCGCATTATCCCTTGGGGTGTGGGCGGAAGCGGGGGTGCCGCCTCGGGGGGCATCGAGCCCCCGCTCGGCGGCGCCGACCCTGGCGGGCCGGCCGGCACGGCATCAGCGCATGGTGAACCCTGACGACGTGTCCGTTTTCGGTGGCGTGTCCGTTTTCGCTGCGATGGCGGACTCCTCTTGCGCCGCGCGCGTCCCGGTCCACGCCCCGTCCGCCCGGGTCACCGGAAAAACCAGCCGCGCGCAAAGTCCGCCCAGCCCCGGCGCGCTGCCGGTGGTCAGTTCCAGCCGCCCGCCATGGCTGCGCATGGCATCGGCCGCGATGGCAAGACCCAGCCCGACGCCTCCCATCGCCTGCCCGCGCGCCCCGCGCCCGGCGCCGCGCGCCTTGTCCAGCCGCACGAAAGGGCGCAGCGCCGCCGCGCGATCATCGGGGGCGATGCCGGGCCCGTCATCCTCGACCTCGACCACAGGGCCGGTATCGGCCTTTGCCGGGCGAAAGCGCAGATGCGCCCGGTCGCCGTAGCGCAACGCGTTCTCGATCAGGTTGTCCAGCCCGCGGGCGAACAGATACGGGCGCAGCGGCACCATGACAGGCTGACCATCCGGCAGCCCCTCCAGCACCACCACGCCGCCAGACCGTTGCGCGCGCTCCGCAGCCTGGCGCATCTGCGCGATCAGGTCCGTCGCCTCGGTCGGCTCCTCCGCCTCGGCCCGGGCAAAATCCAGCAGCCGGTCGATCAACGCCTCCATCTGGGCGATATCCTGCAGCATCGCCGCGGTTTCCGGCTCTCCTTCCAGCAGTGACAGGGCCAGGCGCAGCCGGGTCAGCGGCGTGCGCAGGTCGTGGCTGACGCCGGACAGCATCAACGTGCGCTGGTCGATATGTTGTTCGATCCGGTCGCGCATCTGCAAGAAGGCGTGGCCTGCCGAACGAACCTCCAGCGCGCCAGACGGGCGGTAGGGCACGGACTTGCCCAGCCCGAAGGCCTCTGCCGCACGGGCCAGACGCAGGATCGGCCGCACCTGGTTCTTCAGGAACACGAACCCCACGGCGCTCATCAGCACGCTGCCCAGAAGGACGATGACCAGCAACTGATGCGGGTTGCGCGGCGAGACGGTGTTGGCCGGGAATGTCAGCACCAGCGGGCCGTGGCGGCTGTCCAGCCACAGCGTCACGCGGTTGCCCGTCAGCACCAGGCCGCGCAGCCCGGCGATGCTGTCGCGCAGCCGTTCCTCGATGATGCGATCGGACAGTGCCAAGGGGTTGCGTCGCGCGCCATCGGGGTCGAAGGGCACCACGCCGGGGTCCAGAAGCTGCGCCTGAAGGTCGAAGGCCGCACCCAGCTCGATCGCCCGGGCCGCCGCCTGGTCACGGTCCGGCGCTGCATCGACCCCGTCCAGGACATGGACCGCGGTGCGTGCGAAGATGCCGGTCATCTGGCGGGTCATCGCCTCGTAATGGCGCTGGATCACGCCGTAAGAGGCGATCAGCACGATGCAGACCACCGGCACCAGCAGGATCAGCGTGGCCCGGCCGTAAAAGCCGCGCGGCAGAAAGCGTTTGAGATACGGGCGCTGCATGTGCCAAGACTATGCCGAACGGGCCGGAATGACGAGAGCCGCAAAGGGGTAGGCGATGCAGCAGACGGATCAGGGCTTTGACCCGGTGGCGGGTCAGGTCTGCGGGTTGGCCCCGGGGATCAGGCTGGTGCTGGCGCCGAACCCGTCGCCGATGACCGAGCGGGGCACCAACACCTATATTCTGGGCGCGGGTGCCGTGACGGTGCTGGATCCCGGCCCCAACCTGCCTGCCCATCTGGAAGCGATCACCGCGGCGCTGGCGCCGGGGGAGCGGATCGCGCAGATCCTCGTCTCGCACAGCCATGTCGACCATTCCCCCGCCGCGCGCCCGCTTGCCGCGGCGACCGGTGCGCCGGTTCTGGCCTTTGGCGACGCGCAGGCGGGGCTGTCGGCGCGCATGGCCCGGCTGCAGGATACTGGATTGGGTGGTGGCGAGGGCGTAGACCGCGATTTTCGCCCTGACCACTGCCTGCGCGATGGTGACACCGTGGCCATTGGCGACGAGGTGATGCAGGTGCTGCACACGCCGGGGCATCTGGGCAATCATCTGAGCTTTCTGTGGGGCAGGGCGCTGTTTTGCGGTGATACCGTGATGGGCTGGGCGCCCAGCCTGGTCTCGCCCCCGGATGGCGATCTGACCGATTTCATGGCCAGCCTTGACCGGCTGGAGGCTCTGGGTCCGGTGGTGCTGTATCCCGGTCATGGCGCCCCGGTGGCGGACGGCCTGGCGCGGATCAGGGCGTTGCGCGCGCATCGTCTGGGGCGCGAGGCCGCGATTCGCGCCGCGATCGATGCTGGCGCCGACAGCCCTGCGGCGATTGTCGAGCAGGTCTATACCGATGTCCCCCGCGCCCTGTTGCCGGGGGCGTTGCGCAACGTGCTGGCGCATCTGATTGACCTGGAGGGGCGTGGCCTGGTGCGTTTCGACGGCCGTCCCGGGCTGGAGGCGCGGGTTTCGGGGCGCTGACGCGGGGTGAGTTGCGGCGCGGGGGTGGTGTGGTGCTGCCGGGGGTTGCAGATATCTTTTCCGCGGTGTTTTCGGCCTCTGGACACCGCCCGGGACAGTTGCTAAACGACCCTCGTGTTCCGGCGTAGCTCAGCGGTAGAGCAGTTGACTGTTAATCAATTGGTCGTAGGTTCGATCCCTACCGCCGGAGCCAAAAATCAAGTCAAGGCGCTGAAAAAGCATCATTT
>SKHK01000170.1 GCA_007117005.1 Paracoccaceae bacterium | reverse complement strand
GCATGATCGAGCCCCAGAAGCGCGGCCATCGCCCCCTCGCCCACCGGCACGGCGGCCTGCATCGCCTGCCCCCGCAGCCGCAACAGCCGCGCGGCATCAGCCAGATCCAGCGCCCCTGCCGCAGTCAGCGCCGAATATTCCCCCAGCGAATGCCCGGCGACAAGCGCGGCATCGGTGACCGCATGGCCCTCGGCCTCCAGCGCGCGTGTTACGGCGACCGACATCGCCATCAACGCGGGCTGGGCATTGGCGGTCAGGGTCAACGTCTCGGCCTCGCCATCCCAGATGAGCACGGAAAGCTTCTCGCCCAGCGCCTCATCCACGGTATCGAAGACCGCACGCGCCGCCGGATAGGCCTGCGCCAGATCGCGCCCCATGCCGATGCTCTGGGCGCCCTGCCCGGGAAAGACGAATGCGCGCATGCTCAAGACCCCCTCATTGCGTCACCTGGTTTCTAGCCTGCAGGCAAGCCGGGGAAAAGAGGGGGAACACGCAAGGGCCGAGACAGGCCAAAAGCCTTGCAACAAGGCTTTTGCAAATCCCTTGTTTCAAGGGATTTGGTTGTCCCGCGGCCGGTCGTCTGGGATCAGCAATTCCACCGGTTCCCGGTTGCAGAAGACGACATACTGTCCTGCATTGCGCACCACGCGAAAGCCGCGGCGGTGCACCTCGACCAGAAACCGCGCCTCGCCGACCAGCCGGTCGACATCGCGGATGCGGCGGCGCACGATCCCGCCCTCGACCGCCGCACGGGCCGAAAAGACCTGCAGAAGCCAGCGGTCCGGGGCGATGGCAGGCAATGGCATGGGCAAACCCTCCCTCGCCCACCATGCGCCGGGAAGGTTAACGCGCGCTTAATCGTCCAGCGTCTCGTCGCGCGGTCTTTCCACGCGGTGCCCGTCCAGGTGTTGTGTAGCCCTCTCGGCCCTTGCCGCTTCCTGCACCCGCTCGACCCTGGTCTGGCCGAACCTTGCAGCCTGTTCGGTGCCCGCCTGGCGCGCCTTTGCCCGTGCCGCCTGCTTGCGCATCCGGCGCAGGTTGATGACCTGTGTCACGCCTTCGGCCCGATCATCTGCTCGGGCCGCACCACGCGGTCGAAGGTCTCGGGATCGACAAAGCCCAGCCGCACCGCCTCTTCACGCAGCGTCGTGCCGTTCTTGTGCGCGGTCTTGGCCACCGTCGTCGCGTTGTCATAGCCGATCGTCGGCGCCAGCGCGGTGACCAGCATCAGCGATTCGCGCATCAGTTTCTCGATGCGTTCGACATTCGCGCGCGTGCCCACCACCATGTTGTCGGTGAAGCTGGACGCCGCATCGCCCAGCAGCTGCATGGATTGCAGCACGTTGTAGCTCATCATCGGGTTGTAGACGTTCAGTTCGAAATGCCCTTGCGACCCGGCAAATCCAACCGCCGCGTCATTGCCCATGACATGGGCGCAGACCATGGTCAGCGCCTCGGCCTGGGTGGGGTTGACCTTGCCCGGCATGATGCTGCTCCCCGGCTCGTTTTCCGGCAGGATCAACTCGCCAAGCCCCGAGCGCGGGCCGGAGCCCAGAAGCCGCATGTCATTGGCGATCTTGAACAGGCTCGCCGCCACCGTCTTCAGCGCGCCAGAGAACATCACCATTGCATCATGCGCCGCCAGGGCCTCGAACTTGTTCGGCGCGGTGACGAAGGGCAGCCCGGTGATCTGCGCGATATGGCCCGCCACCGCCACATCCCAGCCGACCCGCGTGTTAAGACCTGTGCCGACGGCCGTGCCACCCTGCGCCAGTTCATGAACGTGCGGCAGGCACATTTTCACCCGCTCGATTCCCATACGCACCTGATGCGCGTAACCACCGAATTCCTGGCCCAGCGTCAGCGGCGTGGCATCCTGCGTATGCGTGCGGCCGATCTTGATGATATCCTTGAATTCCTCGGATTTCGCCGCCAGCGCCGCATGCAGCTTTTCCAGCCCCGGCAGCAGCACGTCGCGCGCCAGCATGCCGATCGCCACATGCATCGCCGTGGGGAAGGTGTCGTTCGAGGACTGGCCCATGTTGCAATGGTCATTCGGGTGCACCGGGTCCTTCGAGCCCATCACCCCGCCCAGCATCTCGATGGCGCGGTTGGCGATCACCTCGTTGGCGTTCATGTTCGACTGCGTGCCGGACCCGGTCTGCCAGACGACCAGAGGGAAATTGTCGTCGAATTTCCCCTCGAACACCTCCTGCGCCGCCGCCGCGATGGCATCGGCCAGGCGCGGCTCCAGCGTGCCCTGCTCGCGGTTGACCAGGGCGCAGGCCCATTTCACCGCCCCCAGCGCGCGGATGATCGGCACCGGCTGACGCTCCCACCCGATGGGGAAATTGATGATAGACCGCTGCGTCTGCGCGCCCCAGTACTTGTCTGCCGGCACCTCCAGCGGGCCGAAACTGTCGGTCTCGGTACGGGTTGCGGCTTTGGCGTCAGTCATCGGATGCTCCCTGGATACCCCGCCCGCGTCATAGCGGCGCAACGCTGGTTTGGCAATCGGCATGCCGTGGCATACCGCATAGCCCATGCAAACGACCCGCGCTTGCCTGTTGCCTGAATCGCGGCGTTCATGCACGCTTGCGCCAAACGTGACGGCAAGCAAGAGGGCAGCAATGCGGACAACCAGGGCAATCCGGCTGGCATCGACCATACTCGCCATGACGCTGGCGCATTCAGCGCTGGCCGAAACGACGCCCCCGCGGCCCGATACCCTGGCCCCATGGTATGCCCCGGCATCCCAGCGCGCCCAGCAATTCGCCGCCTTCACCGAAATCGCCAGGCGCGATGTCGTTGACTTTCAACCCTTCCGCGCCGAACTGACCGCCACTGAGGCCGATGGCACCGCACTGAGGCTGATCTCGCTGAACCCCTATGCCAATGCCTGGTTCCTGCTGGAAACCGGCAGCGGGGCAGAGGCCGAGCAATGGCACCTAGAAAACCCCGCGCCAGAGCTTTTCGCCCTGTCGCTGGACCCCGAGGCCGGCGCGCTGGTCATCGAGACCCCGGCCGGGCGCCAGACCTGCACCCCCTGGGACGGCGCCCTTGCCCAGGCCCGTGCCAGCGACCTGCCCTATGCGCCGCTTTGCGATGCGCAGCTTTTCCTGCGCAATCCCGGCTCCGGATCGCGCACCATGCGCGAATCGGTGACCGAATTCCTGCGCGGCTATGTCCCCTTCGGCGAAAGCCTGATCGATCTGGTGCGCGGCGCGCTCTATACCGATGCCTGGATGGAATCCGGCCAGATAATGGACGCGGCGGCGGCGGGCGAGACCGTCGCCGCGCTGGGCCGCGCGCGCCTGCGCCAGCACCCGGCGATGCGGTCGAACCTGCGCGCCGATCTTGTGGGCGGCGATCCGGCAAGGATGGAGGCCGGCGCCTGGTACGCGCTGGACGCGGCACCGGGCATCTATGCCAGCATCGCCCAGCCCGGCCTTGTCCACCCCGACATCCTGAACCGCCGTGGCGAGACCAACGCGCTGGACGGGGTGGAAAACAACGCCGATGTCTATCTCTTCGCCTTTGACCTGGACCGGTTCGAACTGCGCTACGAGACCGGCACCGACCACCCGGCCGTCACCTGGTCGCCGCGCCCCTCGGGCATCAATCGGCGCGGGCTGCCGGGGCCGGACGGGTTCGACACTCTGGCACCCCTGGCGATGACCGGGATGCTGAACCCGGCGCTGGGCGAACGGGTGGCGGCGATCTTTGCCGGCGGGTTCAAGCGCGAACATGCCGCCTTCCGCTCCGGCCCCTATGCCAGCGGCAATCAGGGCCATCACTACGGGTTCGTGGTCCATGGCGTGACCCTCAGCCGGCTGCAGCCGGGTCTGGCGACGCTCTTTTCGCTCGATGACGGCTCGATCCACATGCGCACTTGGCGCGAAGAGGATCAGGCACTTTTGCCACGCATCCGCTTTGCACGTCAGAACGGGCTGCCGCTGGTCGAACCCGGGCCGGATGACGCGCCGGTGGCGGGGCCGATGGTACGCCAATGGGTGCCAGGCAACTGGATGGGATCGGGCGAGGCACAGCTGCGCACGCTGCGCGGCGGCGCCTGCATGCGCCAGATCGACGGGCGGCCCTTCCTGCATTACGCGGTCTTCACCGCCGCCACCCCCTCGGCCATGACGCGGGTCTTTCAGGCCTATGGCTGCGACTACGCGATGCTGCTGGACATGAACTCGCTGGAACTGGCCTATGGCGCCATCTTCACCCGCGAGGGCGAGACGCGCGGCATCGTCCATCTGGACCACCGCATGAGCGAGGCCGATCAGACCCGCCGCGACGGCACCGCACTGGGCCGGTTCGTGGATTTCCCCGACAACCGCGATTTCTTCTACCTGCTTCGGCGCTGAAACCGAAAGGAGACCAGCATGCCCCTTTCCCACCGCTTGCGGCCCCTCGCCCTGTCTGCCGCGCTTCTCGCCGCCGCGCTCCTGTCCCTCGCCCCGGCCGCCCCCACCGGCGCCCAGACGCTGGCGGAAAACAACGAACGCCTCTTCGCGCAGATGCAGGAAGCCCGCGACCTGTCGGACGAGACCATGGCCCGCATCCGCGAGATCTTTGCCGGTTCGCAATTCCTGGGCCAGGGCAACCCGGATGTGACACGCTACGCCATGACCCCGGAAGAGGCCCAGGCCCGCCTGCCCGCCCCGGCGCTGGAATACTACCGGAACGCGCGCTACGAGCGGATCTGCGGCCAGCCCTATGAAGTGCCGCTCTATGACCCGGAAACCCAGGAACCCGAAGACGCGACGGTCTGCGTACAGATGTTCGAATATCCCAACGTGCCGCTGGCCTATCCGGTGGTCTGGGTCACGGCGCGCGAGGCGGCGCTGCTTTGCGCGGCCGAAGGCGCGCGGATCGGCGATGCGCATGAATGGGAAGGCGCGGCGGCCGGGCAGCTGCTGGCGCCGGACTACCCGTTCGACCGGGTGCGCGGCATGGGCATGCGCGACGCGGTGCGCACCATGCGCGCCTGGCACAACCAGCACTGGGCGCATGCGCGCGGGCAGTATTCCATCGGCGACTGGCAGCCGGGCGTCTGCGCCACGGGCTCCTCGAAATCACCGGGCTGCGACGGCGGCAACTGGCGGCGCTGCGGGTCGAACACCTATCCCGCCGGCGCCTTTCCGCAATGCCACAGCCCGCTGGGGGTCTACGACATCGACGGCAACGCGGCCGAGCACATGAACCTGCCGCTCAACGAGGGGCAGATGGCCAGCCTCGGCTCGGCCGAACTGGGCGTGACGGAAATGAAAGGCTCCTGGTTCGTCTGGGACGAGATCCGCGCCCATGAACACTGGGCCCGCTGGCGCGCGCCCTTCTGGCACGGCAGCCGCGTGATGGACCCGCGCAGCCACCGCAACTACCATCTGGGTTTCCGCTGCTTCCGCGATATCGACTGACGCCACCCCAGGCGCGCATCAAAACGCCGCGCCCGCCCCATCGTCTGTCGTCAAATATCCCGGGGGTGAATTGGCCGCAGGCCAAGAGGGGGCAGCGCCCCCTCCCTCCGCCTGCCGTCCCAAGGCCCGCTCAGACCAGCACCGCGCCCGTGTCGCCGATCACGCCCTGCGTCTCGGCCTCGCCCAGCAGCATCTGGTTATGCGCATTGCCCGAGGGGATCATCGGGAAACAGTTCTCGTGCTTTTCCACCAGACAGTCGAAAATCACCGGCCCGGGATAGTCCAGCATCTCGCGGATCGCATCGTCCAGCTGGTCGGGGTGGTCGCATTTGATCCCCTTGCAGCCAAAGGCCTCTGCCAGCTTGACGAAATCGGGCAGCGCCTCTGACCAGCTGTGCGAATAGCGTTCGCCATGCAGCAATTCCTGCCACTGGCGCACCATCCCCAGCCGTTCGTTGTTCAGGATAAACTGCTTGACCGGCAGCCGGTACTGCACCGCCGTGCCCATCTCCTGCATGTTCATCAGCCAGGACGCCTCGCCCGCGACATTGATCACCAGCGCGTCCGGATGCGCGATCTGCACGCCGATGCTGGCCGGAAAGCCATAGCCCATCGTGCCCAGCCCCCCCGAGGTCATCCAGCGGTTCGGCGCATCAAAGCCCAGGAACTGCGCAGCCCACATCTGGTGCTGGCCCACTTCGGTGGCGACATAACGGTCCATGCCGCGGGTCAGGGCCTCCAGCCGCTGCAGCGCGTGCTGGGGTTTGATCGTGTCCTTCGAGGGCTTGAATTTCAGACAATCCACGGCCTTCCATTCAGCGATCTGCACCCACCATTTCGCCAACCCCTCGCGGTTGGTCTTGCGCCCGCGCGCCTTCCAGATCTTCAAGAGATCCTCCAGCACATGGCCGATATCCCCGATGATCGGCACATCGGTGCGGATCACCTTGTTGATGCTCGACGGGTCGATATCGATATGCGCCTTGCGCGAATGGGGCGAGAAATCGGCCAGCCGCCCGGTGATCCGGTCATCAAAGCGCGCCCCGATGTTGATCAGCAGGTCGCAGCCATGCATGGCCAGATTGGCCTCATAGGTGCCATGCATGCCCAGCATACCCAGCCAATGCTGGCCCGATGCCGGATAGGCCCCCAGCCCCATCAGGGTCGAGGTCACGGGAAAGCCCGTCGCCTCGGCCAGTTCGGTCAGCAGCTGGCTGGCGCCGGGGCCGGAATTGATGACCCCGCCCCCGGTATAGAAAACCGGCCGCTCGGCCTGTTCCATCAGCTCGACCAGCGCGGTGATCGCCTCGATATCGCCCTTCACGCGAGGGGTGTAATGATCCGTCTTCGCCCGCTGCGGCGGCGTGTAGGTGCCGGTGGCGAATTGCACATCCTTGGGGATATCAACCAGCACCGGGCCGGGCCGGCCATTGGTGGCAACGTGAAAGGCCTGATGCAGGGTCTCGGCCAGTTTCTCGGTATCCTTGACCAGCCAGTTATGCTTGGTGCAGGCGCGGGTGATGCCCACGGTGTCGGCCTCTTGAAAGGCGTCAGAGCCGATCATGAAGGTCGGCACCTGCCCGGTCAGCACCACCAGCGGGATCGAATCCATCAGCGCGTCGGTGATGCCGGTGACGGCGTTGGTGGCGCCGGGGCCGGATGTGACCAGCACCACACCGGGTTTGCCCGTGGACCGCGCATAGCCTTCGGCGGCATGGGCCGCGCCCTGTTCGTGCCGGACCAGGATGTGGCGGATATCGTTTTGCTGGAAGATCTCGTCATAGATCGGCAGCACCGCGCCGCCGGGATAGCCGAACACCACCTCGACGCCCTGATCCTTCAGCGCCTGCACCACCATCCGCGCGCCGGTCATCTGCTGGGACATGATCTTCTCCACCTTCGTCTGTCGCCAAAGCCTTTGCCGCACCGCGCGGCGTGAGGCAATAAAAAACCCCCGCTGGCGGGGGGTGTCAGGGGATGGGCCGGTTGCGCCGTCGCGCCCCGCCGTCATCCCCGCCCGTGTACAAGCCCTGTCGTCATCAACCGATCCCCTGACCCCTCACCCGGGGTCTGACGTGGAAGTACCCCTCGGCCCGGCCCGGGTCAACGGGCCGGAAGAAAAAATATCGCCAAGGGGGGCAAAACTTGCCGGATATTGCGCCGGATGGCGCCAATCGGTGAATCATCCTGTCCATGCAGTCACGGCGAAAACGAACGCCCGTCACGCGGGCGTCGTCTTTCGCAATGTTTAAGCCAACCGGCGGCTGAACGCTCCGGCCTACTGATCCAGAAAACTCCGCAGTTTCCGCGACCGGCTCGGATGTTTCAGCTTGCGCAGTGCCTTCGCCTCGATCTGGCGGATGCGTTCGCGGGTCACCGAAAACTGCTGGCCCACCTCTTCCAGAGTGTGGTCGGTGTTCATGCCGATGCCAAAGCGCATCCGCAGAACCCGTTCCTCGCGCGGGGTTAGCGAGGACAGCACCCGCGTCGTCGTCTCGCGCAGGTTCTCCTGAATGGCGGAATCCAGCGGCAGGACGGCGTTCTTGTCCTCGATGAAATCGCCCAGCTGGCTGTCTTCCTCGTCGCCGATGGGGGTTTCCAGCGAAATCGGCTCCTTGGCGATCTTCAGCACCTTGCGCACCTTGTCGAGCGGCATCTGCAGCTTCTCGGCCAGTTCCTCGGGGCTGGGCTCGCGGCCGATCTCGTGCAGGATCTGGCGGCTGGTGCGCACCAGCTTGTTCATCGTCTCGATCATGTGCACCGGGATACGGATGGTGCGCGCCTGATCGGCGATGGACCGCGTGATCGCCTGCCTGATCCACCAGGTGGCATAAGTGCTGAACTTGTAGCCCCGGCGGTATTCGAACTTGTCCACCGCCTTCATCAGGCCGATATTGCCTTCCTGAATGAGATCAAGGAATTGCAGCCCGCGGTTGGTGTATTTCTTGGCGATGGAAATCACCAGCCGCAGGTTGGCCTCGACCATTTCCTTCTTGGCCTGGCGGGCTTCCTTCTCGCCCTTCTGCACCTGGTTCACGATGCGGCGGAATTCGCCGATATCGACGCCCACATACTGACCCACCTGTGCCATCTCGGCGCGCGCGGCCTCGACCTGGGTGCCGAAACGATCGAACAGCACATCCCAGCCGCGCCCCTTGGCGACGGCCATGCGGTCGCACCAGGTGGGGTCCAGTTCGTAGCCGCGATAGGCGTCGATGAAATCGCGCCGGTTCACGCGGGCCTGATCGGCCAGCTTTACCATCGTGCCGTCGATGGACATGATGCGCTTGTTGATGCCGTAAAGCTGGTCGATCAGCGCCTCGATGCGGTTGTTGTGCAGATGCAGGCTGTTGACCAGTTCAACGATCTCGGCGCGCAGTTTCTGATAGGCGGTCTCCTGCGCGGTGGAAAAGCGCGCGTCCTCTTCCATCGTGGCCTGCATCCGGCGCGCCTGCATGGCGGCCAGTTCCTCGTAATGACCGGCGATCCGGTCCAGCGTCTCCAGCACCCGCGGCTTTAGCGAGGCCTCCATCGCGGCCAGCGACAGGTTGGACTGGTCGAATTCGTCGTCGTCGTCATCGCTCTGGGCGATGGGGTTGCCGTCGGCGTCCAGTTCCTGCGCGGGGCGCGCGCCGGCGCCGCCATCGGCCGCAGCGCCATTGCGAACCGGGGCAGCACCGACGGGCGATGCGGGCGCCATGGCTTCCTGCTCGCCCGCGCCATCCTCGCTGTCCATCGCGGTGCCGAAAGTGGCGTCCAGGTCGATGACCTCGCGCAGCAGCACCTCTTCGGACAAAAGCTCGTCACGCCAGACGATGATCGCCTTGAAAGTCAGCGGGCTTTCGCACAGGCCCGCGATCATCGTGTTGCGCCCGGCCTCGATCCGCTTGGCGATGGCGATCTCGCCCTCGCGCGACAGCAGCTCGACCGAGCCCATCTCACGCAGATACATGCGCACCGGGTCGTCGGTGCGGTCCAGCGTTTCGGATTGCGTGCCGGAGACCACAAGTTCCGTCGCCCCGCTGGCCTGTGCCGGCGCGGCCTCGCCCTCTTCGGCCGATTCTTCCTCTTCCACCACGTTGATGCCCATCTCGGAGAGCATCGCCATCACATCCTCGATCTGCTCTGACGACACCTGATCGGCAGGCATGACCTGGTTGAGCTGGTCGTAGGTTATGAAGCCGCGATCCTTGGCCTGAGAGATCATCCGTCGAACGGAAGCCTGGCTCATGTCCAATGTGAAGCCGGCGTCCTGATCGTCAGGCTTGGTGTCGTCGGTATCCTTCGCGGCCATGTAACCTCCGGGCGGAATGATTCGGCTTGGCAAGATGTAGCGATTCGGTTCTGCGAATCACAGGGGTGCGCGCGTTGCCGCGGCCATAAAATGAACGATTTCAGCGTTTGCGTGGCTTCTTTACCCAGATTTCCTGGTCGATCAGGCGCTGCAGGTGGTCCGACATGCTGGCGTGATCCTCTTCATTGGTGCCGGCCCCGTCCATCAACGGGCGCGCGGCGCGCTCCAACGCGGCAGCCGCCTGGGCAAGCCGCCATGTCAGCCGCTCGTCGGGTCTGTCGCCCAGATCGGTCATCGCCTCGGCGATTTCATCCTGCGCAGCGCTGCGGGCCTTCAGAAAGGCGAGGTCCTCGGCAATGCAAAGGGCAACCATGTCGGTATCGGCTTGCGGACGCAGTTGCGGCATGGCGCTGATATAGGACCGCGCGTGCAAGGCTTCCAGTGCCGGCCCGGCGCGGCTGGCCAGCGCTGCAGCATCGGGGGGCGGCGCCTCGCCCGCAGCATCCAGCAGCACCGACAACAGCGCCGCCTGATCGGCATCGGCGGGGATCATTGCGGCCAGCGGGTCCTCGAACCGGGCGATCAGGCCGGGATGGGCGCACAGCAGCGCCAGCACACGGGCGGTGCGCAGGGCCTCGGCCACGGGGCGGTCATCGGCGGGGCCGGCCAGCGTGGTGGCGCGGGTTGCGGGCAGGGGCGCGGCGCGGCGCGTCGCCGGCGAGCGGCTGCAGGGCAATGTCCTGAATGTCGGTAATGCCTTCGCGGATGGCGCCCTCCACCACCGCAATCTGGCTGCGGATGCTCGCGCCCAGGTTGGAGAGCCCAACCGTCTGGATGCTCACGCCCGGCAGTCGGTTGAGGACGCGGATCAGGTCATTGACTGCCGCCGTGGGGCCGCTGACGATCGAGTCGGCCAGCCCCAGCACCGCGCGCTCAAGGCTGAGCACCGCCACGGCACCCACCCGGCCCGCGACTTGAAACATGCGCCGCACGCCATCGGCCGCATCCACCACAAAGGCCAGGCCATTCACCGCGCGGCGCACGGTGTCCTGCACCACCGTGCCCAGCCCGCCGGCCTCTTCCGCGCTGCGTAGAAACTCGTCGCCGATTGCCTTGAGCACCGGCGCGAGCTCCACCGTGAGCTGCTTGGCAATGCCCTCGGTCAGCAACCCAAAGGTGCTCATGGCGTCGTTGGACATCTCCACCTTGGCGGCGTCGACGTCGCTGAGGTTGAGCCCAAAGATTTCCACCTGCCGCGCCGCCTCGGCAATGGTGCCGGGGTCGAGCGCCTGCATGGCCGCCGCGTTCTGCCGGCCCCATATCTCGGCCGCCACCGCGCTGCGTTCGGCCAGGGGGATGTTGTCGCGCAGCGCCTGGTTGATTGTGGCAATGCGCTTGTCCAGCGGCATCTCGGCCAGCTTGGCCGCACTCAGGCCCAGTCGGTCGAAGGCGCGCGTCTGCGCCTCGGTGCCCTGTATGGCCTTGCCAATGTTAAGGTCGAGCTGCCGGCTCGCCGCCTCGATCTGCCCCATGCCCACGCCGGCCAGCTCGCCGGCGCGGCCCAGGTTGGCCAGGCTTTCATAGGTGGTGTTGAGCCGCTGGGCGAGCTTGGCCTGCTCGTCAATCGCCTGCCGCTGACTGTTGATCATCAGCGTCAAGCCCGCGGCCGCCGCCACCGCGCCGGCCGCAGTGGCGGTGCCGATCATCTTGCCGGTGCGCTCCACCTGCTTCTGCATGGCCTGCAGCCGCTTCTCCGCACGCTGGGTGTCGGTTTCGAAGCTGCCGGTTTTCATCAACAGGTCGATAACGATGCTGCCAGCGGCCATTTACGTTGCTCCCGGTTTCTTTACCCCGAACGCGCGCAGGGTGCGCACGTCCGCATCACTTAACTCAGCCAGCGCCGGGTCGGGCGCCAGCCAGTCGAGGTTGTCCTGCACCGCCTTCTGGCGGTCTTTCGCGTGGCCGGCCACGGCCGCCACCAGTGCAGCCGGGCGGTAGTAGCGGCTGCGGTCGTCAAATGGGTATGCGCGGTAATAGCTCACCCACGCCTCGAACTCGCGCCGGGTGATGCGGCGCTTCCACTCCGCCACCGAGCGGCCACCCAGGGCGAGGGCCAGCGTGTGCCAAAACCAGTCCTCGCCCCGCTCGGTCAGGGCTTTCCCGGGTTGGCCTCCGGATCTGCGGCATTCACCTCGAGCACCGCGGCAAACAACGCCTTGAGCG
>SKHK01000304.1 GCA_007117005.1 Paracoccaceae bacterium | reverse complement strand
GGCCGGCCCTGGCTGCCCGCGCAGATCGGCGCCGCGCTGGCCGGCACCCCTGGGCCCGCCACGCCGGCCGGGGCCGCGCTGGCTGACCTCGTGGCCACGCATTATGACGCGATGCTGGGCTTTTACGGCCGGGACCTGGGCCTGCGTGTGGCCCGCAAGCATCTGGGCTGGTATATCGATGCCGCGGGCGGCGCGCCCGATCTGCGCGCGCGGCTGATGCGGGAAACCGATCCCGCCGCGGTGCTGGCGGCCCTGCCCGACGCCCTGACGGAATGCGAGCGCGCGGCATGAGCGTGCCGCCCAAATGGTGGGAGGCCGGGACCGTCTGGTCGGCCCTGCCGGTACCCGCCTTTCTGCTGACGTGTGACGAGGACGGGCAGGAGGTCATTGTCGACACCAATCCCGCGGCAGAGCTTTTCACCTCGGCCTCGCGCGGGTCCTTGCGGGGCCAGCCGGCGCTGGACCGCCTGTCGATCGACGCGCCGATGGAAGAGGCCATCGCCCGCGCCCGCGCCAACCGCGCGCCGATCTTCATCAATGACGCCGATGTCACCACCGGCGAGCGCCCGCCGGTGACCTGCAACCTGCAGCTTGCCCCGGTCGATGAGGCGGGCCAGACGCTGTTGATGCTGATCGCCCCGCGCGAGGTGGCGGGCCGGCTGGGCCGCGCGCAGGCGGTCAAGGCGGCGGCGAAATCGGCCATCGGCATGGCGGCGATGCTGGCCCATGAGATCAAGAACCCGCTGGCCGGCATCGCCGGCGCCGCGCAGCTGCTGTCGATGGGGCTGAAACCGGCCGAGCGGGAACTGACCGATCTGATCGTGGCCGAGACCCGGCGCATCGTGGCGCTGCTTGATCAGGTGGAAACCTTTGGCGACCAGCGCCCGCCGGTGCTGCGCGCGGTCAATATCCATGACGTGCTGGAACGCGCGCGCCGGTCGGCCGTGGTGGGCTTTGCCGCGCATATGAGCCTGCGTGACGAATACGACCCCTCGCTGCCCCCGGTCCGGGCGGATGCCGATCAGTTGCTGCAGGTGTTCCTGAACCTGCTGAAAAACGCGGCCGAGGCGCAGCCTGCCGGCGGCACGATCCACATCCGCACCCGGTTCGAGCGCGGCTTGCGGTTGCGAGGACCGGGCACGCGCGATGTGTCGCTGCCGCTTCATGTCGATATCATCGATGATGGGCCCGGCCTGCCGCCCGGCATCGCCGACAGCGTGTTCGAGCCCTTTGTGTCAGGGCGCGAGAACGGCACCGGGCTGGGCCTGGCACTGGTGTCCAAGATCATCGCGGCGCATGAGGGCTGGGTGTCCTGCGATTCCGCCCCCGGGCGAACCTGTTTCAGCATCTCGCTGCCCATCGCCCCACCCGATACCCCACCCGAATCCGCGCCCCATGCAGCGCCGGAAACCGCACCTGACGCCCCATGAAGGAGACCGACTGATGGATGGCACTGTCCTGGTTGCCGATGACGACCGCACGATCCGCACGGTGCTGACCCAGGCATTGACCCGGGCCGGCTGTCGGGTGCACGCGACCTCCAGCCTGACCACGCTGATGCGCTGGGTAGAAGAGGGCAAGGGCGATCTGGTGGTCTCTGACGTGATCATGCCCGACGGCAACGGGATCGAGATGTTGCCCCGCATCCGCGCCTTGCGCCCGGGTCTGCCGGTGATCGTTATCTCGGCGCAAAACACCATCATGACCGCCATCCAGGCCACAGAGGCCGACGCCTGGGATTATCTGCCCAAACCCTTTGACCTGCCCGACCTTCTGGGCCGTGCCGCGCGCGCGATCCAGGGCAGCGGGGCGGCCGCGCGCACCGCCAGCCCCGGCCCGGTGCGCGAGGTGATCGAGGTCACCGATGACAACGACCTGCCGCTGGTGGGGCGCACGCCGGTGATGCAGGCGCTGTACCGGCTGGTCGCGCGGGTGATGAATGCCGAACTGCCGGTTCTGGTGACCGGTGAATCGGGCACCGGAAAGTCGCTTATCGCCAAGGCGCTGCATGATTTCTCCGACCGCCGCGCGCAACCTTTCGTGCTGGCCACGGCGCAGGATCTTGGCGCCAGCGACCCCGGCGTGGTCAGCGCGCTGGCGGCGCGGGCGCGGGCCGGGACGCTGGTCATCGACGGGCTTGGCGATCTGGACGCGGCGGCGCAGGCCCGGCTGGTGCGCCTGCTGGACGGTCTGGATGCCGAGGGGCCTCGCGTGATTGCCGTTGCCGACAGCGCGCTTGCCCCGGCGCTGGAGGATGGCAGCTTTCGCCAGGACCTGTATTACCGGCTTGGCGGGGTCACGCTGCATCTGCCCTCGCTGCGCGAACGGATCGAGGACATCCCGCTTCTGGCCGATCACTTTCTGGCCCGCGCCGCGCGTGAGACCGGGTATGCGCGCAGTTTTTCGCCCGCCGCGCTGGAGGTCATGCGCCAGTACGAATGGCCGGGCAATGTGCGCCAGCTTGCCAATATCGTGCGCCGGCTGGTGATCACCGGCCAGGAGGCCGAGATCAGCCGCGCCGATCTGGAAGCCGCGCTGCGGGGTCATCCGGCGGTCGCCAGCCCGGGCGAGGGGCGCCATGGCGAAACCCTGGCCGAGGCCGTCGGTCGCCATGTCCGGCGCTATTTCGAATTGCATGGCGGCGAGTTGCCGCCCCCGGGCGTCTATGGCCGCATCCTGCGCGAGGTCGAGGCGCCGCTGATCGAGGTGGCGCTGGAATATTCCGGCGGCAACCAGGCGCGCTGTGCGGAACTGATGGGAATCAACCGCAATACCCTGCGCAAAAAGATCACGGATCTGGATATACGCGTGACACGTCGCCGCAAATTGATGTAAGAGGGCAACAGAACCGTGGCGAAACTGCCGCAGTTCCGGGCAGCCTGACGGAGCAGGGCGGCGGCAATCGCTGCGGTCGGCTCGCCGGGCGCCCTGGGAAACATGGGGCGAGACACGGCGGGCAGGATGACAGCGGGCAGCACAGCCAGCATCCCGGCAGACGACACAGCAGACGGCACAGCAGACGGCGCGGCGGGAAGCACGACCGGAGGCACGGCCCAGGCAGCGGAATTTGCGCGGCGCAGCCCGTTGCGGCGTCGGCTGCAACTGGCCGGGACGGTGGTGCTGGTCGGTCTGGCGCCGCTGCTGGTGTTGGCGACGGTGGCGGTGCTGGGGCCGCTGGCCGAGGCCCCGAACCTGCCCTCGCTGCGCACCATCCTGCTGATCGACCTGGTCTATATCGTGGTCGTGGCCGGCCTTGTGCTGGCCCGTATAGCGCAGCTGATCGTCGCGCGGCGCGCGCGTTCGGCCGGATCGCGGCTGCACCTGCGCCTGTCCACGCTGTTCGGCGTCATCGCGCTGGTGCCCACGGTCACCGTGGCGGTCTTTGCCGTGGTGACCATCAGCATCGGGCTGGAGGGGTGGTTTTCCGACCGGGTCCGCAACGTGGTGGGTTCGTCGCTCGCCGCGGCCGAGGCCTATCAGGCCGAACAGGAAACCAACCTGAGTGAGGATGTCCGCCTGGCCGTCCGCATCATCGACGACCGGCTGCAGCTTGCCCCGTTCATGAGCGAGGGCGAATTGCGCGAGGTCCTGACCGAAGCGCAGGCAGCGGTGCAGCGCGGGCTGCGCGTGGCCTTTGTGATCGATGGCGACGGCGCGCTGCGGCTGCGCGGGGACCGGTCCTATCTCTTTGATTTCATCGCCCCGTCACAGGCTGATCTGGACCGCGCCGCCCAAGGTGAACTTGTCCTTGTAAGAGACTGGGAACGAAATGAATTCCGGGCGATTATGCCGCTTCAGGGGCGCGCGGACCGATTGCTATACATCTCGCGCAATGTCGATGGCAACCTGCTCAGCCTGCTGGATGAAACCCAGGCCACGATCCAGCTTTACACCCAGCTGGAACGCGAGCGCGGGCGCGTGTTGTTCAATTTCGGGCTCATCTACATCGGTTTCGCGCTTATCCTGATCCTGGCGGCGGTCTGGCTGGGCATGGCCTTTGCCGAACGCCTGTCGCGCCCGGTGGGGCGGTTGGCCGGCGCGGCCGAGGCGGTGGGCGCGGGCGATCTGGACATGCAGGTGCCCGAGGAAAAGGGCGATGACGAGATCGCCACCATGGGCCGGGTCTTCAACCAGATGACCCGCCAGTTGAAGGGCCAGCGCGATGCGCTTCTGGCCAATACCCGCCAGATCGAGGAACGCCGGCGGCTGTTCGATTCCGTGCTGGGTTCGGTCACCGCCGGGGTGATCGGGCTGGATGCGCAGGGGCGGGTCGATTTCGTCAACCGCGCGGCCGAAACGCTGGTCCAGTTAAGCGGCAGCGATGCCCAGGGCCTGCCGCTGAACAGTGCGGTGCCCGAATTCGCCCCGCTGCTGGCGCGTCTGCGCGATGGCGAGGGCGGGGTGGCCACGCGCGTGCAGGACGAATTGCGTCTCAGCCGGGCCGGGCGGCTGGAGACTCTGCTGGTGCGTCTGGCCGAGCGGCGCGCAGCTTCTGGCGCGGTGGAGGGGTACGTGGTGGTCTTTGACGATGTGACGGACCTGGTATCGGCGCAGCGGATGGCCGCCTGGGGTGATGTGGCCCGGCGCATCGCGCATGAGATCAAGAACCCGCTGACGCCGATCCAGTTGTCGGCTGAACGCATACGGCGCAAATTCGGTCGCCAGATCGCCCCGGAAGAGGCCGCGTCTCTGGCCGATCTGACGGATGTCATTGTACGGCAAACCAATGACTTGCGGCGCATTGTTGACGAATTCTCGCGTTTTGCCCGGATGCCGGAGCCTGACCGCCGGCCGACCGATCTGGTGGCGCTGGTGCGTGCGGCGGTCACGCTGCAGGAGGCGGCGCTGGCCGAGGGCGTGCTGAGCGCCGATCTGCCGGACGAGGAGGTGGTGCTGGATATCGATGCCACGATGATCAGCCAGGCCTTGACAAACTTGTTGAAGAACGCCGCGGAAGCCATTGATGGATGGAAAGAAAAAATCTCTGGCGGGAGCGATTTCACGGGCACTATTCGGGTTGAGATGACGCTGGACGAGGCCAGCGTCCGGCTTTGCATGATCGATAACGGCATCGGTCTGCCCGACGATCCCGCGCGGCTGTTCGAGCCCTATGTCACCACGCGTGCCGAGGGGACGGGGCTGGGCCTGCCGATCGTCAAGAAGATCATCGAGGAACATGGCGGTAGCCTTGCGCTGCTGCCGGCCAAGGCGGACGGTGACGCAATGCCACCGCATGCGGGCGCGGGGCCAGGGGCCATGGCCGTGATCCGCCTGCCGCGTCTGGGCCGGAACCGCGGCGGGCGGTGGCGCTCGGGCGGCACGCAGGACAGCGTGAACGACAGCGTGAACGGCAGGACGGCAGAGGCCGCCGACGATAACAGAGCAGGAAGCGAGGCGATGACATGAGCGATATCCTGATCGTCGATGACGAGCGCGACATTCGTGAACTGGTCTCCGAGATCTTGCGCGACGAGGGCTACGAGACGCGCATGGCGGCCAATTCCGACGAAGCGCAGGCCGCCATCCGCGGCGCGCCGCCGGCGATGCTGGTGCTGGACCTGTGGCTGAAGGACAGCACCATGGACGGCATCGGTATCCTGATGTGGGTGCGCCGGGAATTTCCGGAAATCCCGGTGGTCATCATCTCCGGCCACGGTAATGTCGAGATCGCCGTGGCGGCGATCAAGAAGGGGGCTTATGACTTCATCGAGAAGCCCTTCAACATCGATCAGCTTCTGGTGGTGATCAGCCGCGCGATGGAGACCGCCCGCCTGCGGCGCGAAAATGTCAGCTTGCGCCGCCGCGAGGGGGCAGCGGCCGAGATGATCGGCCAGAGCCCGGCGATGAAGGCGTTGCGCGCGCAGCTGGTGAAGGTCACGCGCTCGAACGGGCGGGTGATGCTGACCGGCCCCTCGGGCTGCGGCAAGGAAGTGGCGGCGCGCTTCATCCATGCCAATTCCAACCGTGCCGAGGCGCCCTTTGTCACCGTTTCCTGCGCCGCGATCGAGCCGGAGCGGATGGAGGCGGTGCTGTTTGGCCAGGAAAGCGCCGCGCATGGGGTGGTGCCGGGCCTGCTGGAACAGGCCGATGGCGGGATGCTTTATCTGGACGAAGTGGCCGACATGCCCCCCGGCACGCAGTCGAAGATCCTGCGCGTGCTGGTCGATCAGACCTTCATGCGCGAGGGAGGCAGCGACCGGGTGCGCGTCGATCTGCGGGTGATCTCTTCCACCACGCGTGACCTGCGCGCCGAGATCGCTGCGGGCCGCTTCCGGCAGGAGCTTTATGACCGGCTCAGCGTGGTGCCGATCCAGGTGCCCGGCCTGGCCGACCGGCGCGAGGATATCCCCCCGCTGTCAGAGCATTTCATCGAGCTTTTCCACCAGACCCAGGGCTTGCCCCGGCGGCCCCTTTCCGATGAGGCCGAGATGCAGTTGCAGACCATGACCTGGCCCGGCAACATCCGCCAGCTGCGCAACGTGCTGGAGCGGGCGCTGATCCTGGGCGATGGCACGGGTCCCATTCAGGGCCGTGAACTGGTTGGTGACGGGCCGGGCGATGCCGAAGAGGGGCGGGTGGTGCTGTCCGGCGGGCTGGCGACGCTGCCCCTGCGCGAGGCGCGCGAACTTTTCGAGCGCGAATACCTGCTGACGCAGATCAACCGTTTCGGTGGCAATATCAGCCGCACCGCGTCTTTCGTGGGGATGGAACGTTCTGCCCTGCACCGTAAGCTGAAGACGCTGGGGGTGAACACTTCCAGCCTGTCCGGCCCGCCCGTGCGCGGGCGCGAGATGGAGGGGCTTTAGGGCCGGCGGCACGCGGATCGTGCTTGACGGCCCCGGCCCGGTGCCGTCAGGCTGCAGCGCGGCGAAGGCCTCCATCGGGGAAAGAACGGTGCCATGAAGATCATCATCTGCGGCGCGGGTCAGGTGGGCTGGCAGATTGCCCGGCAACTGGCGGGCGAGGCCAACGAGGTATCGGTCGTCGACAACAACCCCGCGCTGGTGCGCCGCGCCACGGATACGCTGGAGGTTCAGGGCGTCATCGGCTTTGCCTCGCACCCCTCGGTGCTGGAGGAAGCGGGCGCGCGCGATGCCGACATGATCATCGCCGCCACCCATGCCGACGAGGTGAACATGGTCACCTGCCAAGTGGCCCATTCGGTGTTCAACGTCACCCGAAAGATCGCCCGCCTGCGCACCCAGGATTATCTGGCGCCGCAGTATTCGGACCTTTTTCGCCGGGACCACATGCCCATCGACGTGGTCATCAACCCCGAACAGGAGGTCAGCCGCGCCGCCTTGCGCCGCATCAGCGCGCCCTCGACCTTTGATATTCAGGACTTTCTGGATGGGCGCGTACAACTGGCCGGTATTGCGCTGGATGCCGATTGCCCGGTCCTGTCGACGCCGCTGAAGCAGCTGACCGAGCTGTTTTCCACGCTGAAGGCGATGGTGGTGGGCGTGCGGCGCGGCAGCCGCCTTTTCGCGCCCGAACCGCGTGACCAGCTTTTCGCCGGTGATCAGGTCTATGTCATCACCCAGCGCGAGGATCTGCCCCGCACGCTGGAGGTGTTCGGCAAGCCGCAGCCGCGCCAGGAACGGCTGGTCCTGATCGGTGCGGGCAATGTCGGCCTGAATGTCGCCCGCGCGCTGGAGGCCCGGCCCGACCGGCTGCGCGTGCGGGTGATCGAGCGTGACCGCGCCCGGGCCGAGCGTGCCGCCGATGCGCTGGAACGTACCGTGGTGCTGCATGGCGACGGCATGGATGACGCGCTCCTGGCCGAGGCAGAAGTCGGCCGGGCCGATGCCGTGCTGGCGCTGACCGATGATGACAAGATCAACCTGCTGTCCTGCGTGCGGGCCAAGGCGATGGGCGCGGGGCTGGGCATCGCGTTGGTCAATGACGCCGGCATGGTGCCACTGATGGGGTCGCTGGGGATCGACGCGCATATCAACCCGCGCGCCACCACCGTATCGTCGATCCTGCGCCATGTGCGTCACGGGCGCGTGCGGTCCATCTATACCATCGGCGATGGCGAGGCAGAGGTGATCGAGGCGCAGGTACTGGCCTCGTCCTCGCTGGCCGGGCGCAGCATCGGCGCGGTCGATCTGCCCGAGGGGGTGCTGATCGGCGCGGTGCTGAAGCAGGGCGGCACGCTGGTGCGCCCGCGCGCCGATACCGAACTGGCCGCGGGCGATGTGCTGGTGCTGTTCGCGCTGAAGACCGATGTCCCCGATGTCGAGCAACTGCTGCAGGTTTCGGTCGAGTGGTTCTGAACACGCCCCCGGAACCAGGCCCCGACAGGAGCGGCGACCCGGGCGGCAGGGCGGGTCATTCGCCGGGGCCGGGCCGCGGCGATCAGTCCGGCCGGCCCGTGCACGCACCTGCCTGGCCCGCACCTGCCGGAACCGGACCGACCAGAGGCCGGGCCGCGCGGCGCAGTGGGCGGGCGCCATCCCGCGCCGATCCGGATGATGGCGGCGCGCTGGCCGGCGTGCCGCTGCTGATCCTGCTGGTCCTGGCCTGCGGGTTGGCCATGGGGGTGCCGGCGGGTCATGGCTTTCTGACCGGGCAGGCCGCCATCGCCCGCAGTTTTCTCTATTCCGGGCTGATGATCGTGGTGCTGGCGGTGTTTCTGATCATCGCCACCCGCCGCCGCCGCATCACCCCGGTCACACGCGGGCTTTTCCCGATGCTGGCGGCGATCTATGCCGTCATTCCGGCCATCCTGGCGGTGCCCCTGGCCGACGCGCTGCCGCAGATCCGGCCCGCAGATGCCTGGTTCGAGATGGTTGCCAGCTTCACCACCACCGGCGCCAGCGTGCTGGAAACGCCCCGCCGCCTGCCTGATACCATTCACCTTTGGCGGGGCATGGCGGGCTGGTTCGGGGGGCTGTTCATCCTGGTCTCGGCCAGCGCCTACATGGCGCCGATGGGGCTGGGCGGGTTCGAAATGCTGCGCCCGCCGGCCGATCACCCGCTGGTGCATGACCGCGCCGGCAACGCGGCCCGGCAGACGGCAGCACCGCGTTTCACCGCGCATCTGCGCCAGATCCTGCCGCTTTACGCGGGGCTTACGGGGCTGTTGTGGCTGCTCCTCGCGCTTTCCGGGATGCCCGGATTTCCGGCGCTGATGGCGGCGCTGGCGGTGCTCTCGACCTCTGGCATCCTGGCGCGAGAGACGCTGGGCGCGGTCGGTCCGGGTGCGGAACTGGCGCTTTTCGCCTTTCTGTTCCTTGCCGTCAGCCGCGCCTTCATCCCGGGGGCAGAGGGCCGGCTTCTGGGCCGCCCCCGCGACGACCCGCAACTGCGCCTGGCGTTGGCCCTGGTGCTGGGCGTCATCGTCCTGGTTGCCGCGCGCCACCTGCTGGGCGGTTTCCAGCCGGCCGAGGGCGAGACCCTGCCACGCCTTGGCACCGCCATCTGGGGGGCGGCCTTTACCGGCCTGTCCTTTCTGACCACCACGGGGCTGGTCAATGATGCCTGGATCGCCGGGCGCGCCTGGTCGGGGCTGAACCCGCCGGGCATGGTGCTGCTGGCGCTGGCCCTGATGGGCGGCGGCGTGGCCACCACCGCCGGCGGGGTAAAGCTGATGCGGCTTTACGCGCTTGGCCGCATGGGCGCGGACGAGATGCAGCGCCTGCTCTATCCGTCCCTCGTCAGCGGCGGCGGACGCCGGCTGCGTTTCATCGCCGGGCAGGGCGCGCGTCTGGCGTGGCTTTTCGTGATGGCCTTCGCGGCGGCGCTATCTGTCATCGTGGCGCTGCTCCTGGCGCTGGGGCTCGGCTTCGAGACCGCGATCATCTTTGCCGCCGCGGCGCTGACCACAACCGGACCGCTGGCGCAATTCGCGGGCGAAGGGGCGCTGCATTGGGCGCTTTTGCCGGACGCGGCGCGCCCGGTGCTGGGCCTTGGCATGATTCTCGGGCGGCTGGAAATCCTGGCCGTGCTGGCCATGATGGCGGGCCGGATCAGCCGGGATTGACCGCCTTTCCGCCCGGAATGCGCGGCAAGTGCTTGAAACTGGCATGAAATGTGTGGTCTTTGGTCAATTCGGGCTGGAATCGACCGGCAAGGCGCCGCATAGTCTCCTCTCTCGGGGGAGGGTCGCGTCCATGGCACGGGCGGCGACCACAAAGAAGACCATAACAAAAGGCGAGACAATGGCCGGCGACAAACAGAACCTTCAGGACGCGTTCCTCAATCATGTCCGCAAGAACAAGATCCCGGTGACGATCTTCCTGATCAATGGGGTAAAGCTGTTGGGCGTGATCACCTGGTTTGACAATTTCTGCCTGCTTCTGCGCCGCGAAGGACAAAGCCAGCTTGTCTACAAACATGCCATTTCCACCGTCATGCCCGGCCAGCCGATCAATCTTTATAATGGCGAGGACTGAGCGCGTCGCCCGCCACCAGCCGCGCGGTACCGCGTGAGCGAAGGGATCGACACGGCCACCCGCCCCAGCCGGGCGCTGGTGCTGCATCCTGACATGCGCAGCCAGACCGCCGGCCGCCCGGCCGAGGCCGCGCTGGAGGAGGCGATGGCGCTGGCCCATGCGTTGCCCGGCATCGTTCTGACCGGCGGACAGGCGGTGCGGCTGCCGCGCGCCCATCCCGGAACGCTGTTCGGCTCCGGCAAGCTGGAAGAGCTGCGCGTCCTGATCGAGGAGGCGGAGGTCGATCTGGTCCTCATCGATGGTCCGGTCAGCCCCGTGCAGCAGCGCAATCTGGAAAAGGCCTGGGGCGTGAAGCTGCTGGACCGCACCGGGCTGATCCTGGAAATCTTCGCCGACCGCGCCCGCACGCGAGAGGGCGTGCTGCAGGTGGAACTGGCGGCGCTCAGTTATCAGCGCACGCGCCTGGTGCGCGCCTGGACCCATCTGGAACGCCAGCGCGGGGGCTTGGGCTTTGTCGGCGGGCCCGGCGAGACGCAGATCGAGGCCGACCGCCGCGCCATCGACACCCAGATGGTGCGCCTGAAACGCCAGCTGGAGAAAGTCGCCCGCACGCGTGAATTGCACCGTGCCGCGCGCCGCCGCGTGCCCTATCCGGTGGTCGCGCTGGTGGGCTATACGAACGCCGGAAAATCGACGCTTTTCAACCGCCTGACCGGCGCGGACGTGATGGCAAAGGACATGCTCTTCGCCACGCTCGATCCCACCATGCGGGCGGTGCGCCTGCAAGGCGGGCTGGAGGTGATCCTGTCAGACACGGTGGGTTTCATCTCCGACCTGCCCACGCAACTGGTCGCAGCCTTTCGCGCCACACTGGAAGAGGTGCTGGAAGCCGATCTGATCATCCATGTGCGCGACCTCTCGCACCCAGAGGCCGCGGCCCAGGCCGCCGATGTCGAAACCATCCTGACCGAGCTGCAGGTCAGCGACAGCGTGCCGCGCCTGGAGTTCTGGAACAAGATCGACCGCCTGCCCCCCGATGACCCGGCCCTGACGGTGGCGGCCCGGCAGGCGGGCGTCTTCGCTGTCTCGGCGCTGACCGGGCAGGGTCTCGATGCCGCGCTCGCCGCGGTGGGCGCCGCACTTGATGCCTCGCGCCGGCACGAGAGCCTGCACCTGCCCTATGACGAGGCCCGCGCCCGCGCCTGGCTTTATGACCAGGGCGTCGTCGCGGGCGAGACGACGGACGAGACCGGCACAACATTGGAGGTCACCTGGTCCGCCCCTCAGCGCCGCCGCTTTCAGGCCCTGCGGGCCGGGACGGGCGCCACCGCCGGCAACACCGGCTTCGAACCCTGACCGAAGAAAACGCCGCCCCTTGCTTACCGTTTGTTAACCGTGTCGCGCCATGCTCGGCTCACGGTACAGGCGGGGACGCCGATGACCGTGACAGTCGATGGCGCCCCGTCCGTTATCCGGGTGGGGCGCTTTTCTGATCAGGAAGCAACCGGCGCTGCGCTGGTCGTTGCGCGGGGAACAGCATGGCGCCGGCTGGCTGGTCCGCACCGTGCTGTCCCCTTGCCCACACGATGCCTCATCGACTGTCTGAAAATATCCTCGGGGGGAGCCGGCG
>SKHK01000033.1 GCA_007117005.1 Paracoccaceae bacterium | reverse complement strand
TTCATGGGCGCGACGGTCGAAGTGCCGGTCAGCCTGCGCGCCGGGCGCGCCACCGCGCCGGGGCTGGACCTGACCGCCCTGCCGCGCCGGGCCCTGCCCGACGGGCCTGCAACCCTGCTGGCAAGGCCAGAAGACATCACCCCCCTGCCCGACGCGGAGGCCCCCTGGCGCGTGGTCAGCCGCAGTTCCACCGGCGCCCGGTTGCGCCTGATCCTGCGCGACGCGGGCAGCACCGAGGTCGAAGCCGACCTGCCCCGCCGCGGCGCCCCGTCCCTGACCAATGACACAACGCTGCGCCTGGTGGTCGAGGCCGGAACGGTCTTTCCCGCCCAGGGCAGCCCCCTCACCACGCCCGGGGCCAGCCCCGCGGCAGCCATCAAACCCGAAACCAACGCCCTGGAGGCCCAAAGATGAAACCCACCCGCCTTATCGCCACGCTTGCCCTTGTCCCCGCGCTTGGCGCGGCGCTTGGCCCGGCAACGCCCGCGGCTGCGCAGGACCGGCTGCTGAATGTCAGCTATGATATCGCCCGCGAACTGTTCGAGGCGCTGAACCCCGCCTTTGCCGAACACTGGCAGGAAACCACCGGGCGCACGGTCACCATCGACCAAAGCCACGGCGGCACCTCGCGCCAGGCGCGCGCCATTCTGGAGGGGCTGTCGGCCGATGTCGTCACCTTCAACCAGGAAACCGATATCGACGTGCTGGTCGGCGGCGGGCTGGTCGCCGATGACTGGCGCGAGGCCTTCGACAACGGCGCCTCGCCCTATTACTCGCTGCCGGCCTTTCTGGTCCGCGCCGGCAACCCGCAGAACATCCAGGACTGGGACGACCTGGCCCGCCCGGATGTGACCGTCGTCTTCCCCAATCCGCGCACCAGCGGCAATGCGCGCTATACCTATCTGGCCGCCTTTGCCTGGGCGCTGGCCCATAACGACGGCGACGAGGACGCGGCCGAGGAATTCGTGCGCGCGATCTTCGCCAATGTGCCGGTCTTCGATACCGGCGGGCGCGGCGCCACCCAGACCTTCGCCGAACGCGGTATCGGCGATGTGCTGGTCACCTTCGAGGCCGAAACCGGCGGCATCGCCGATGCCTATGCCGATCAGGGGTTCGAACGGGTCACCCCGTCGATCAGCCTGTTCGCGGCCTTCCCGGTCGCCGTGGTCTCTGGCGTGGCCGACCGCAACGACACCACGGAACTGGCCACGGCCTATCTGGAATGGCTTTACACACCGCCCGCGCAGCGCATCCTGGCGGGCCATTACTACCGCGTCAGCGACGAGGCCATCGCCGCCGAATTCGCCGACAACCTGCCGCCCGTTGATCTGGTCACGGCCGAGGACGCCTTTGGCGGCTGGGACGCGATCCAGCGCGAGCATTTCGCCGAGGGCGCGCGCCTTGATCGCGTCTTCGTGAACCGCTGAACCGATGAGCACCGCCACCATCCATAAGGGGGCGCCATCCGGCGCCCCCATCCGCGCCAGACGCGTCCTGCCCGGCTTCACGCTTAGCCTGGGCACGACGCTGTTGTATCTGACACTGATCGTGCTGATCCCGGTCATCGCCCTGATCCTGAAGGGCGCCGAGATGGGGCCCGCGCGTTTCTGGCAGATCGTCAGTTCCCCGCGCGCGGTGGCGGCGTTCCAGATCACCCTTGTCGCGGCGGTGATCGCCACCCTCTTCAACGCACTCTACGGCCTGCTGATGGCCTGGGTGCTGGTGCGCTATGACTTTCCGGGCAAGCGCCTGCTGGATGCGCTGATGGATGTGCCCTTTGCCCTGCCCACGGCGGTGGCGGGGCTGGCGCTGACGGCGCTGTTTTCGGCCAATGGCTGGTTTGGCGTACTGCTGCACCCGGCCGGCGTGCCAGTGGTCTACACCATCTGGGGCATCGCGCTGGCGATGGCCTTTACCTCTGTACCTTTCGTGGTTCGCACCGTGCAGCCGGTGCTGGAAGACATGGACCCCGCGCTGGAAGAAGCCGCCGCGACCCTGGGCGCGCGGCCCTGGACGATCTTTGCCCGCGTGGTGTTCCCAGCCATCCTGCCTGCCTGGCTGGCCGGCTGCACCACGGCGCTGGCCCGGTCCCTCGGCGAATTCGGCGCAATTGTCTTCATCGCCGGAAACCTGCCCTTTCAGACCGAAATCGCCGCCCTGCTGGCCTATATCCGGCTGGAGGAATTCGACTATAACGGCGCCGCCGCCATCGCGCTCGTGCTGCTGGGCTTTGCGCTGGTGCTGCTGTTGCTGTCCAACCTGCTGCAATACCGCGTATCGCGCTACCGCGAGGCCAGCCGATGAGCACCGCCAACCCCGCCCCCTTGCCCATCCGCCCCGCCCGGTCCCGCCACGGCGCACGCCTGCTCATCGGGCTGGCGGTGATTCTGACCCTGCTGTTCATCGCCGCGCCGATGCTGTTCATCTTCGCCCGCGCCTTCTCGCAGGGCTGGCACGTCTATGCGGCCAACATCCTGCACCCGATGACGCTGCACGCGATCTGGCTGACGACGATCGTGGCGCTGATCGTGGTGCCGCTGAACGTGGCTTTCGGCATCGCCGCGGCCTGGGCGGTGGCCAAGCATCGCTTTCCGGGGCGCGGTATCCTGGTCACCATCATCGAGATCCCGTTTTCCATCTCGCCCATCATCGCGGGCATCGCCTATCTGCTGCTTTACGGCCGGCAGGGGATGCTGGGGCCATGGCTGCAGGCCAATGACCTGCAGGTGATGTTCGCGCTGCCCGGCATCGTGCTGGTGACGATGTTCGTCACCGCGCCCTTTGTCGCGCGCGAGGTGCTGCCCCTGATGCAGGCCCAGGGCACCGAACAGGAACAGGCGGCGGTGACCCTGGGCGCGACTGGCTGGCAGGTGTTTCGCCGCGTGACGCTGCCGAACATCCGCTGGGCGCTGCTCTACGGCGCGGTTCTGTGCACGGCGCGGGCGGTGGGCGAATTCGGCGGGGTTTCGGTGGTGTCGGGCAACATTCGCGGGCAGACCAACACGCTGCCCCTGCATGTGGAACTCCTGTTCAACGACCTGAACGCCGTCGGCGCCTTTGCCGCGGCCTCGGTCCTGACACTGATCGCGGTGCTGGCGCTGGTGATCAAGGCGCTGCTGGAAGGCCGCAGGGCTGGCTAAGCGGGCGTGGCGACCGCCCAGCGAGGTCCGTCTCTGGCCTGGAAATTTTCGCGTTGTGCCCGGCATGCCCGGGACGGCTGGCATGCTGCATTGGTGGAAAGTTGTGTTTTCCCCTTGTCCCTCATGGTGAAAACC
>SKHK01000205.1 GCA_007117005.1 Paracoccaceae bacterium | reverse complement strand
TGGGTGGGAGCGCGGCTTGCGGGCGATGCGCCGGGCGCGCGCCGCGGTCGATCAGGCCGCGCCCATGACGATCACGTTGCGCCGCACGCTGCCCGATTTCGCCTCGGCGATCGCCTCGTTGATCCCGTCCAGCGGGTAGCGGTTGGACACCAGCTCGTCCAGCTTCAGCCGCCCCTGACCGTACCAGGCCGCCAGCGCCGGAATGTCCCGCGCCAGCACCGTCGAGCCCATGTTCGACCCGATGAACCGCTGCCCGGACGCCGCCATCACCACCGGCTCCAGCGCCATCGTCGCGCCCGAGGGCGGCATGCCCACCATCACCACGCTGCCCCCGGCGGCGGCCAGTTTCGGCGCCTCGGCATAGGCGGTGATCGCCCCCACGGCGACAAAGACATGATCCACCCCGCGCCCCTCGTTCAACGCCATCACCGCGCGGCGCAGTTTCGGCGTGTCGGCGCGCAGCACGTCGGTGGCGCCGAAGGCCCGGGCATCGGCGAGTTTCTCATCCGACAGGTCGATGGCGATGATCCGGCTGGCCCCGGCGATGCGGCAGGCCTGGATGGTGTTCAGCCCCACCCCGCCCGCGCCGATCACCACCGCGCTGTCGCCGGCCTGCACACTGGCGCTGTTGAACACCGCGCCGGTGCCGGTGATCACCCCGCAGGCCAGCAGGGCGGCGGCCTCGGCGCTGATGCCTTCGGGGATGGGCGCGATCTGGCTGACATGGACCACGGCCTCTTCGGCGAAACCGCCGGTGGACAGGCCATGTTCCAGCGCCGTGCCATCGGGCAGCGACAAGGGGCTTTCGCCCACGCGGTCGTATTTCGCCTCGCACTGATAGGGCCGCCCGGTCAGGCAGGACCGGCAACGCCCGCAGGCGCGCAACAGCGTGACGATGACCCGGTCACCGGGCGCATGGCCCTGCACCCCGTCGCCCAGCGCGATGATGCGGCCCGCGGCCTCGTGGCCATAGACCGCCGGCAGCGGGCCGCCCCAGGCGCCCTCGGCATAAAGGATGTCGGAATGACAGATCGCACAGGCATCGAGGGCGACATGCACCTCGCCCGGACCGGGCGCGCGCAACACGACCTCTTCGATCTGCAGGGGCGCACCAAAGGCGTGACAGACGGCTGCTTTCATGGTTCCTCCGAAGGCTTCGCGCGCAGTCAACACCGCATGCGGAACGCGCACAAGCCCCCTGCCGCTGCGTTACCCGCGCCCCGCGCGGCCCGTCAAGCCGCCTGTTCGTGAAAGAACCCCGCCTGCACCTGCGCCGCGCGCGGCCCCTCTGGCGTGTGCAGCATCAGTTCGGTACCGGGCTCCCAATGCGTCATCCGCACCATGCCGATGGCGACATTGGTGGCGAAATCCGGCGACCAGGTGGCGGATGTGACCTGCCCCACGCGCTGCCCCTTCGCATCGCTCAGCGCCCAGGGCTCGTGGCAGGGCGGCACCGGCGCGCCATCGATGGCCAGCGCCCTGATCTGCCGCGTCGGCCCCTCGCGCGCCACGCGCAGCAGCGCATCGCGGCCCACGCAGCCGATCGCGGTCATGGTATTGCAGAACTTGCCCAACCCGCATTCGTGGGGGGTGTTCTCGCGCGTCATGTCATTGCCGTAGCTTAGCAACCCCCCTTCGATCCGCTCGATCAGATTGGGGCAGCCTGCGCGGATGTCATGGGGCGCGCCCGCCTCCATCAGCGCGCGCCACAGATCCATGCCGATATCGGCGCCATCGACATAGATCTCGAACCCGCCCTGGCGCGAATAGCCCGACCGCGCCACCACCAGCCAGCGGCCTTGAAAAGCGAACCAGCCGAAGCGGAAAAAGCGGATATCGCGCACGCCGTCGCCAAAGACCGCCGCCATCACGTCATCGGCGCGGGGGCCCTGCACGGCCAGCGGGTGCACATCAGGCTCATCGACCAGCACATCCAGCCGCAGGCCCCAGACAATGCCCTTGACCCAATAGAGCAGGTCGCTGTCGGCAATGGAAATCCAGTAGCGGTCATCGGCCAGCTTTACCGCCACGGGGTCATTCAGCATGCCGCCGGTCTCGTCGACCATCGGCACGTAATAGCACTGGCCGGGGGTCATGGCGCGCAGGTCGCGCGGGGTCAGCATCTGCATCAGCCGCCCGGCATCGGGGCCGCGGACCTCGACCTGGCGCTCGCAGGCCACGTCCCACAGTTGCACGGCCGATTTCAGATGGTGGTAATCCTCTTGCAGCGAGCGGAAGGCGGCGGGCAGCAGCATGTGGTTATAGACGGTAAAGGCGCGCACGCCTGCCGCCTCTACCCCCGGCGAAAAAGGGGTGCGGCGCAACCGGCGGGACGGGGCGATAAGGGGAATGTTCATGACGCGGGCCTCGGGCACTGACGGCGGATGCCCGCGACGATAGGCGAGGCCCGCGCGGCTGCGTGATGCGAAGGCGACCTTGCGGCGCGTGGCAGCGACAGCGGCAAGGGATGCAACGCGCACGAGGCTGGTGCGGGGGCTGGTGCGGGGGCTGGTGCGGGAGCGCAGATCGCGGCTTATGAGGGCCGGGACAGAGAACAGGCACGGCAGGTTACACGCAGGTCACGGGCAGGCGCGCGCCGTTATTCCGCCGCCTTCAGCTTGAACCCGCGTTCGATCATGTCGGAAGGCGTGACGGGGTATTCGCCGGAAAAGCAGGCATCGCAGAATTGCGGGCTGGCATCGTTGCGGCCCTGCGCCTCGCCCGCGGCGCGGTAAAGCCCGTCCAGCGAGATGAACTTCAGGCTCTCCACCCCGATATAGGCGCGCATTTCCTCTTCCGTCATCCGCGCGGCCAGCAGTTTCGACCGCTCCGGCGTGTCCACCCCGTAAAAGCACGGCCATGACGTGGGGGGCGAGGCGATGCGGAAATGCACCGCCGCCGCGCCGGCCTCCAGGATCATTTCCTTGATCTTCTGGCTGGTGGTGCCGCGCACCACGCTGTCATCGACCAGCACGATCCGCTTGCCCTTTACCAGCGCGCGGTTGACGTTCAGCTTCAACCGCACGCCCATGTTGCGGATCTGCTCGCTGGGTTCGATGAAGGTGCGGCCCATGTACTGGTTGCGGATGATCCCCATGGCGAAGGGGATACCGGATTCCTGGCTGTAGCCGATGGCCGCGGGCGTGCCGCTGTCGGGCACCGGGCAGACCAGATCGGCCTCGACCGGCGCCTCGCGCGCCAGTTCCACGCCGATGGCGCGCCGCGTCTCGTAGACGGACCGGCCGCCGATGATACTGTCGGGGCGCGAGAAATAGACCTGCTCGAAGATGCAGAAGCGCGAGG
>SKHK01000117.1 GCA_007117005.1 Paracoccaceae bacterium | reverse complement strand
GTGACCAGCAATTCCTCGGCGATCTTGGACCGCTGCAGCATGATGCCCATGAAGATGAACAGCGGGATGGCGATCAGCGTGTCGCGCTCTGCCTCCCAGTAGATGCCGCGGAAATTCGTGACGCCGGCGGATAGCCATTCGACGGCCGAGCCGCTCATGAAGAAGGCGTTGGGGTTGCCCATGAACAGCCAGCCGGACCCGGCGGCAAGACCGATGGTGATGATCGCCGACCCCGGCAGCGCAAAGGCCACCGGAAAGCCCACGCCCAGCGTGAACATCATCATGACGACAAGGATGGCCAGAAAGACGAGTTCCATGCGTGATCACCCCACCGCCGGTTTCATTTCCGCCGCACCCTCTTCGGGGGCGTCCGGGTCAGGTTCGCCGCGCCAGTCGGCATAGGCTTTCAGCATGTAGCTGGCGAATTGCAGCAGCATCGAGACCGCAAAGACCGCCAGAAACAGCGCCAGCATGTAGCGCGTCATGCCGCCATAGGTCTGCTGGCCCTGCTCGAAGCGCAGGAAGGGGCCGATCAGCGTGCTGGCGGTGGTGGCGGTGCCCAGGATCAGGATCGTCCAGCACATGGTCATGCCCAGCACGACCGACCCCACGCCATTGACCACCGCGCGCGCCTTGCGCGACAGCGAGGAATAAAAGACATCGACCCGCACATGCCCCTCGCTGACCAGCGTATGGGCCGAGGCGAAAAGGAACATCGCGGAATACCACAGCCGCACCAGGTCGGCCATGAAGGGCTGCTCGTAGGAAAAGATGAACCGACCGATGACCATCATCAATTGCACCAGCACCACCAGCAGCGCCAGCCACATGAAACCCAGCGTGCGCGTGAACAGCGCCACCACGAAGCCCAGGGCGACCAGCGGCATGTGGATCACCGGCCCGCGAAACCGTGCCTGACCAAGGCCGGTGGCGAATTCGTCGCTGAACAGCACCCGGTGCAGCCCCTCGGCGCGCAGCCAGGACACCGCGCTGTCGCCCAGGCCGACGAACAGCACCGCAAAGAAGCAGGCACGGACAAGATAGTTGACCAGCCGGGTTATCCGCTCGCTGTCCGGGCGCATCGGCTCCTCGCGCGAGCGCAGCGCCAGAAGGACCGCCAAAATCGCGGCCGCCACGTAGAGAAGCAGCGCCATCCAGCCGCCGGTATCACCGCGCAGAAAGGCACCGGCGCCGGGCTGCCCCTGCCAGTGCACCAGATAATTCTCGGCCAGAAAGGCAAAGGTCGCCGTCACCGTGCCCCAGGCGATCAGCCTGAGGGTCAGCGGCCCGGCGCCGGTTGCTGGCGTCACGTGCTGCATTGGTAAGCCCCTGTCAGAAGGCGTCTTGTCGCGCCTGGTTGTTCAAGGGAACGGGGCGGTGGCCAGCCTGGCCCCGCCCCCCCTTTTTTCTTATCCAATCAACGCGGCAGGATCAGCCAATCCCCAGCACCTGGTTGCGCTTGAACGCAAAGTCCTGCTCTGAGATGTACAGCCAGCGGCCGACCTCCTCGCGCGCCACCAGGAACGCCTCGTGCATGCGGTTGGCGGCATCCGAATGTTGCCGGATTTCGTCGAATACCTCGTTGGAGGCCTCGTTGAAGGCCTCGAAGATGTCCTGGTCGAACTCGCGCTGCTGGATGCCGTGATCCTGGATGAGACGATCAAGGTAGCGCCCGTTGTTGGCGTTGTATTCCGCCATCATGCGATCGTTTTCCATGTGGCAGCAGGCCTGGATGGCACGCTGCTGCCAGCTGGGCAGGCTGGTCAGCCAGGACTTGTTGAAGGTCAGCGACAGCGCCGGGCCGGGCTCTTGCGGGCCCGGGTTGTAGTAGTAACGCGCCGCCTGATGCAGGTTCAGGTAGAAATCGTTCCACGGCCCCACCCATTCGGTGGCGTCAATGGCGCCAGAGACCAGCGCCTCGTAGATCTGGCCACCGGGCAGCGAAACCACCGACACGCCCAGCTTGGACATCATCGAGCCGCCGATGCCCGGAATACGCATGCGCAGCCCGCGCAGGTCTTCGGCCGAATTGATCTCGGTGTTGAACCAGCCACCCGGCTGACAGCCGGTATTGCCGGCCAGCCAGCCCTTCAGGCCGTATTCGTCGGCCACTTCGTCCCAGATTTCCTGCCCGCCCATGTAATGGATGAAGGCGTTCTGCTCCAGCGCCGTCAGGCCCATCGGCACCGCGGTCACATAGGCAAAAACCGGGTGCGTGCCCAGCCAGTAATAATCGGCGGCATGAAAAGCCTGCGAGTTGCCCGAGGCAACCTCGTCGAACACGTCAAAGGCGCCGACACGCTCGCCTGCGGCGAAATATTCCACATCGATGGCGCCGTCAGTGGCCTCCTCGATCAGGCCAGCCAGACGCTGCGCCGAAGTCCCCAGACCCGGAAAATCCCGCGGCCAGGTAGAGACGATGGTCAGCGGCGTGCGCCCCTGCGCCGTGGCCGGTGCCGCCAGCGTGCTGGCCGCGGCCGCGGTCCCGCCGACAGCCGACGTCTTCAGAAATGAACGACGATCCATGTTGGTAAACCTCCCATGAGTGTTTTTTACCAGCCCGCTCCCGGGGCGGTGGCGAACTTAAATCACAGCGCATGGTCTGTGAAAAGCCTGAACTTTAGGCATTAACTGCACGGGTTAAGCAATTGCGGCGGTCCTGAAGTGCATATTTCCGGGTCAGCTTTGGCGCTGCCTGTCAGGCCGAAGATTCAGATAATTGGCCACAAAGATGATTGCCGCGCCAAGGAAAACCAGCGGGTCCAACGCCTCGGCATAAAGCCAGACGGCGACCAGCGCGATAATCGGCAGGCGGGCAAATTCCATCGGCGCCACCACCGAAGCCGGCGCCAGCCCCAGCGCCAAGGTCAGCGAGAAATGCGCGGTCAACCCGGTGATGCCGGCCACCGCCAGCCACGGCATGATCGCGGCCGAGGGCCAGGTGAACCCGCCGATGAAGGACAGCGCGAAACCGAACAGCGTCTGCAACAGCGTCATCCAGAACAGCACGCACAGCACGCCGTCATGGCGCATGATCCTCTTGGTCAGCATCACGTTCATGGCGAAACCCACCGCGGCCAGAATGCCGGCCAGATGCCCCGGGCCCAGCGGCGCCACCCCCGGCTGCGCCACCACCAGGACACCGGCGAACCCCATCGCGGCCAGCCCCAGCCGGCGCGCGGTCAGCCGCTCGCCCAGCACCAGCGGCGCCAGCAGGACCACCCAGATCGGCATGGTGAATTCCAGCGCCACCAACTGCGCCAGCGGTATTGTCGCCACGCCATAGAACCACAGGTTCTGGCCGGCGAAATGAAAGACGTTGCGCGTCAGATGCAGCCCCGGCTGGCGCGACCGCACCTGAGCCAAGCCCCGCGCGCTGACCAGCACGAGGGGCAGGATGATGAAAAGGCCCATCAGCGAGCGCCAGAACATCAGCTCGAACGTGTCAAGCTCTGCCATCACCGCCCGCCCGGCAATCGCCATCAGGGTAAAGGAGACGATCGCCCCGCACATCCAAAGCGCTGCCTTCAGCGGTTGCGCCGTGTCCGCGGCGGGTCCTGCGGACGGAACGGGATGGACCGGACTGCGCATCGCGCCTCTTCATTTTGCCGGAAATACTCCGGGGGGAATCGCGCTACAGCGCGATGGGGGGCAGCGCCCCCCGGCGCCGCGTGACTACCCCGCGCCACGCCCGGGCACAACGCCCCTGCCACAGCGCCCCTACCACAGCGCCCGTACCACTCCCAGCGCCGCCAGCACCAGCAACAGCAGGTTCACCAGCCGGCGGAAATCCTTCGGATCGGTGGCCATGAACCGCCGGCTGCCCAGCCAGTTGCCCAGCAGGAACAGCGGCAGCGCCAGAGCCGTGATCAATACCGTATCGCGCGTGATCAACCCGCTCCACCACAGCACCGGCAGCGTCCAGAGGCCCAGAAAGATGAAATAGGCCAGCAACGTCGCCCGAAACCGGCGCGGGGCCGAGCCCTCGGCCGACAATAGCACCACCACCGGCAAGCCGCCCACCCCGGCACCATTGACCAGACCGGAAAACACCCCGGTGCCCAGCGTCAGGCCCTTGCCTGCCGGTCGGCGCAGCGTCCAGCCCATGACCAGCGCCAGCGCCATCAGCATCACGAACCCCGCCACCACGGCGCGCGCCATGTCCTCTGGCAGCGCGGTCAGCGCCCACAGGCCCAGCGGCAGCGCGGGCGCGGCCCCGGCAAACAGGATGAACACCATGCGCCAGTCGATATCCCGGCGCAGGCTGCGCCAGATCTGCGCGGTCATCGCCAGATCGCTGAAGATCGCAACAGCCACCAGGGGCAGCGGGTTCATCACCACCGCTCCGGCAGTGACGATCAGCGCGCCCAGACCGAACCCGGTGTAGCCGCGAATGAAGGCCGCCACCGGAAAGGCCACCGCCAGCCAGGCAATGGCAAAGGGCCCCAGATCGAACGGAGCCGCGAAAGGCAGGCTCACGCCGCGCTTTGCGGGCGCATGTCGGCCGCGTCGATTCCGGCCACCGGCACGGGTTTCTTCATCGCGTCCCGCCGGAAGGGCTCGCCCAGTTCCTGGTTGATCATCGCTTCGATCAGCGTGGTTTTGCCATGCTTCATCTGATCCTCGACCGCCTTGCGCAACGCCGCGGTCAGCTCTTCCATCGTGCGCGCCTGCACCCCCTGCAGCCCGCAGGCCTGGGCGATGCCGGCATAACTCACCTGTTCGTCCAGTTCGGTGCCGACGAAATTGTCGTCATACCACAGCGTCGAGTTCCGCTTTTCGGCGCCCCACTGATAGTTGCGCAGCACCACCATGGTCACCGCCGGCCATTCCTTGCGCCCGATGGCGGTCAGTTCCGTCACCGCGATACCAAAGGCCCCATCCCCGGCGAAACCCACGACCGGCACATCAGGGCAGCCGATCTTGGCGCCCACGATTGCCGGCAGCCCATAGCCGCAAGGACCGAACAGGCCCGGCGCCAGATATTTCCGCCCGTCCGGAAAGCTGGGATAGGCGTTGCCGATGGCGCAGTTGTTGCCGATGTCGGTGCTGATGATCGCCTCTTCCGGCAGGGCCGACTGGATCGCGCGCCAGGCCATGCGCGGGCTCATCCAGTCGGGCTTGTCGGCGCGGGCGCGTTCGTTCCAGTTGGTGCCGGGGTCGTCGTCTTCATGGTCCATAGAGGACAGCGCCTGCGCCCAGGCCGATTTGCGCTGCGCGATCTCGGCGCGGCGCGCGTCGCGCCCCGCGTCCCCCGCACCGGGCGCGAGTTGCGCCAGAATCCCCTCGGCCACCTGCTTCGCATCGCCAACAATGCCGACCGAGACCTTCTTGGTCAGGCCGATCCGGTCGGGGTTTATATCCACCTGGATGATCTTCGCACCCTTCGGCCAGTAATCCATGCCATAGCCCGGCAGCGTGCTGAACGGATTAAGCCGCGTACCCAGGCACAGCACCACATCGGCCTGCGCGATCAGCTCCATCGCCGCTTTCGACCCGTTGTAGCCCAGCGGCCCGGCAAACAGCGGGTGACCGCCCGGGAAGGCGTCGTTGTGCTGATAGCCCACGCAGACCGGGGCATCCAGCCGCTCTGCCAGCGCCATCGAGGCCGGAATGGCCCCGCCGATCACCACACCCGCACCGTTCAGGATCACCGGGAAACGCGCCTCGGACAGCAGTTTCGCGGCCTCGGCAATCGCCGTGGCGCCGCCGGCGGGACGCTCGAAAGTCACCGGTTCAGGCAACTCGATGTCGATGACCTGCGTGAAGTAATCCCGCGGCAGGTTGATCTGCGCCGGGGCCGACAGGCGGCGGGCATTGGCGATCACGCGGTTCAGGACCTCGGCGATGCGGGACGGGTCGCGCACTTCCTCCTGATAGGCGACCATGTCGGCAAACAGCGCCATCTGTGGGATTTCCTGAAACCCGCCCTGCCCGATCGTCTTGTTCGCGGCCTGCGGGGTGACCAGCAAAAGCGGCGTGTGGTTCCAGTAGGCGGTCTTAACGGCGGTGACGAAATTGGTGATGCCGGGGCCGTTCTGGGCGATCATCATGCTCATCGTGCCGGTGGCGCGGGTGTACCCATCGGCCATCATCCCGCCCGACCCCTCATGCGCGCAGTCCCAGAAGGTGATGCCGGCGCGCGGAAACAGGTCCGAAATCGGCATGAAGGCGCTGCCGATAATGCCGAAGGCATGCTCGATCCCGTTGCGCTGCAGAACCTTCACGAAGGCTTCTTCGGTGGTCATCTTCATCGTCGTCATCCTCGGTTCGGGGTTGGTTCGCACTGGTGGCGCCGCCACCCTTGAATACCGCGCACCATCGCGGATCGGCCAGAAAAAGTTTAGGGCCAGCGCAGGGCCCGGCGTGACGCCAGAAAGTGTCTTGCGCCCGCCATGCCTGCCTGCCACGCTGTCGCGGCCATGACCCCATTCATCACCATTCATCCCCGATGCGCCGCCTGATCCTGCCCGACAGCGCCGCCCCTGCCGAAGGCGCGATCCGCCACGCCCCTTCGGCCGCGCGCAATCTGGCGCCCATCGCCGCCACGCTTGCCCGCCACCTGCCGCGCAGCGGCCGCGTGCTGGAACTGGCCAGCGGCACCGGCCAGCATGTCACCGAATTCGCCGCCCGTTTCCCGGCCCTGCACTGGCAGCCGTCGGACCCCGACCCGGCCGCCTGCGCGTCCATCACCGCCCGCACCGCGCTGGCCCCGCGCGACAACCTAGCCCCGCCGCTGGCGCTGGATGCCTGCCAGCCGGGCTGGGCCGCCACGCTTGGCCTCTTCGACGCCATCTGCCTGACGAACCTCCTGCACCTGATCTCGCAGGCCGAAACCGACACCCTGCTGGCCGAGGTCGCCGCGGCCCTCGCCCCCGCTGGCGTTTTCTGCCTCTACGGCCCCTTCCGCCGCGGCGGCGCGCTGATCACCGAAGGCGACCGCGCCTTTGATGCCAGCCTGCGCGCACAGGACCCGGCGATCGGCTACAAGGACATTGACAGCATCGCCGCCACGCTGGCGCGCCACGGCCTGACCCAGACCGCCCGGACAGAGATGCCCGCCGGTAATCTGATGCTGATCACCGCCCGGCCAGCGTGAGACTTGATCCATGTCAAGGCGGCCGCCCCGCCCCCATGCAAGGCAGGGCATGCCATATTCGGAAAGAGGAATATCATGGATTACCCCGCCTACATCGCGCAAACCCGTGACCAGAGCCGCGCGCTGGCAAAGACCATCCCCGATGCCATGAAGGGCTTCGGCACGCTGTCGCGCGCGGTCAAGGACAGCGGCACGCTGGGGATCAAGGAAAAGGAATTCGTGGCGCTGGGTATCGCCATCGCCGTGCGCTGCGAGGCCTGCATCGCCTTTCATGTCGAAGCCCTGATCAAGGCCGGCGCCACCCGCGACGAACTGGGCGACGTGCTGGCCATGTGCATCCAGATGGGCGGCGGCCCGGCGGTCATGTATGCCGGCAAGGCGCTGGACTGCTGGGATCAACTGACCGCCGCAAAGGGCTGATTGGGGGCATATCCCGCCCCCTTTCATCTTGCCCAAAATACTCCGGGGGGTTCCGAGCGCCCGGAAATCGCTCCAGTGGAGAGATTTCAGCGAAGGAACGGGCGGAGCCCAGGCCGCAGGCGATGGGGGGCAGCGCCCCCCTCTCACGCCACCACCAGCCCCCGGCCCTTCAGCAGCGCGTCCACCCCCGGCATCCGCCCCCGGAAAGCCGTATAAAGAACCTCGCCCTCTTCAGAGCCTCCCGCCGACAGGATATGCCGCTCCAGCCGCGCGGCCAGATCGGGGTCGAAGGCATCGCCCGCCGCCTCGAAAGCGGCAAAGGCATCGGCGTCCATCACCTCTGACCACATATAGCTGTAATATCCCGCCGCATAACCGTCGCCGGCAAAGACATGGGCGAAATGCGGCGTCGCATGGCGCATGCCGATGGCGCGCGGCATGCCGATCGCTTCCAGCACATCGGCCTGGCGCTGCATGGGGTCCGCCGGCGGCGCGCCCTCATGGAACGCCAGATCGACCAGTGCGCAGGCCACATATTCCACCGTCGCGAACCCCTGATCCCAGGTCGCCGCAGCCTTCAGCTTGGCGCGCAGGTCCGCAGGCATCGGCGCCCCGGTCTGCCAGTGCCGCGCATGGGTTTCGATCACCTGATCGACCTCCAGCCAATGCTCGTAAAGTTGGCTGGGCAATTCCACGAAATCCCGCGCGACAGAGGTGCCGGAAATGAACCCATGCGTCACATCCGACAGGATCTGATGCAGGGCATGGCCGAATTCATGAAACAGCGTGCGCGCATCGTCCCAGGACAAAAGCGCCGGGTTGCCGCGGGCGAAATTGCAGGTGTTGACCACCACCGGGCGCTGCTCGCCGCCCAGCTTCTTCTGACCGCGAAAGGTCGAACACCAGGCGCCCGAACGTTTCGAGGGCCGCGCGAAATAATCCCCGATGAAGACCGCCATGTGCCGCCCGCCCCGCGTCACCTCCCAAGCCCGCGCATCGGGGTGATAGAGCGGCACATCCAGCGGCCGGAATTCCAGCCCGAACAGCCGGTGCGCGACGTCAAAGGCGGCGGCGATCATCGCGTCGAGAGACAGATAGGGTTTCAGCGCCGCCTCGTCGAAATCATGCAGGGCGCGGCGGCGCTTTTCGGCATAGTACCGCCAGTCCCAGGGCTCCAGCGGCCCGGCGTGGCCGTCGGCCCGCAGCAGCGCCGCCATCGCCTCGGCATCCTCCAGCGCCTTCTCGCGCGCCGGCGCCCAGACCCGCATCAACAGGTCACGCACCGCCGCAGGCGTGCGGGCCATTTCGGTCTCCAGCTTGTAGGCGGCGAAACTCTCATGCCCCAGCAGCGCCGCGCGCTCGGCGCGCAGGGCCAACGTCTCGGCGGCGATGGCGCGGTTGTCGGTAGCGCCCCCGTTAGCACCCCGCGCCGCCCAGGCGCGATACGCCTTCTCGCGCAGGTCCCGGCGGGGGGAATACTGCAGGAAGGGCACGATCAGCGAGCGGTTCAGGGTGACACCATGCCCCTCGCGCCCCCGCTCCCCGGCTGCGGCGCGGGCGGCATCGATAACGAAATCCGGCAGACCGGCCAGATCCTCCAGCGGCATGAACCAGTCGCGCTCATCGGCCAGCAGGTTCTGGGTGAATTGCGTGCCAAGACTCGCCAGCCGCGCCTTGATCCCGGCCATGCGCGCGCTCTCCGTTTCGCCCAGCGCCGCGCCGGCGCGCAGGAACATGCGGCGATAGAGCATCAGCACCCGCGCCTGCTCGGCATCCAGCCCCAGATCGTCGCGCCGCGCCCACAGATCCTCGATTCGCGCAAAAAGCGCGCGGTTCGACGTGACCTCGGACGCATAGGCCGACAGCTTCGCCGCCAGATCGCGCGCCAAAGCCTCGCGCGCCGGGTTGGCGTCGCTGCCCAGGAGATTGAAAAACACTCCCGCCACCCGGTCCAGCAGCGCGTCGGCCTGCTCCAGCGCCGCGATCGTGTTGGCGAAATCCGGCGCCGCGTCACTCCCGGCGATCGCTGCCACCCCGGCGCGCCCCTCGGCCAGCGCGGCATCAAAGGCCGGGGCGAAGTCATCATCCGCGATATCCGCAAAGGGCGGCAGCCGAAAATCGCCGCCCCAGTCTGCCAGCAACGGATTGTTCATTCCCCAAACCCCTGTTTCATCGTCTGTCCTGAAATATCCTGGGGGTGAGCCGCGCCAGCGGCGAGGGGGCAAAGCCCCCTTCAGACGCCCAGACACCAGCGCATGATCGCCTTTTGCGCATGCAGGCGGTTCTCTGCCTCGTCCCAGATCACCGAATGAGGCCCGTCCATCACCGCGCTGGTCACCTCGTCCTCGCGATGCGCGGGCAGGCAGTGCATGAACAGCGCGTCGGGTTTTGCCGCCGCCATCAGCCGCTCGTCCACCTGATAGGGCCGCAACTGGTTGTGCCGCCGCCCGCGCGTGGACTGGCTGTCATGCATGCTGACCCAGGTATCGGTGACCACCAGATCGGCGCCGGCCACGGCTTCATGCGGATTGCGCACCACCTCGACCGTGCTGCCCTTGCCACGCGCGAAATCCAGCCATTCCCTTTCGGGATCCAGCGGCGGCGGGCCGGTAAAGGTGAAATCGAACCCGAACTGCCCGGCCGCGTGCAGGGAAGAGGCACAGACATTGTTGCCGTCACCTACCCAGACCACCTTCTTGCCGGCGATCGGGCCGCGGTGCTCTTCATAGGTCAGCACATCGGCCATGATCTGGCAGGGATGGGTGCGGTTGGTCAGCCCGTTGATCACCGGCACATCGGCGTATTCGGCCAATTCCTGCAGAACGGATTCCTCATAGGTGCGGATCATGATCATGTCGACATAGCGCGACAGCACGCGGGCGGTGTCGGCGATGGTCTCGCCATGGCCCAGCTGCATTTCCGAACCCGACAGCACCATTGTCTGCCCGCCCATCTGCCGCACGCCGACATCAAAGCTGACCCGCGTGCGGGTAGAGGGTTTCTCGAAGATCAGCGCCACCATACGGCCGTCCAGCGGCTGGTGGTCATCTGGGGCCGCCTGCCCGCGGCCGTTGCGGGCGGTCTTCATCGCGCGGGCGTTATCGATCATCGCGCGCAGGTCGGCGGGGTCGGTCAGGTGGATGTCAAGGAAATGGTTCATGGCAGGGCTTTCCTGTAGCCGGGGCAAGGGGGCGCTGCCCCCTCTTCGCCTGCGGCGAATTCACCCCCGGAGTATTTGGGGCAAGATGAAAAGGCGATCATGGGTGGGCCAGGCTGCGAGCGGCCTGGCCAAGCCGTGAGACGGCCTCGGCCAGGTCATCGTCCGGGATGGTCAGCGCGGGCAGAAGGCGGATCACGTTGTCGGCGCCGGGCACGACCAGCAGGCCGGCCTCGCGCGCGGCGGCCGTGACATCGGTGTTGGCGGGGCGACATTTCAGGCCCAGCATCAGGCCCTGCCCGCGCACTTCAGCAAAGGTGTCGGGGCGTTCGGCGACCAGCCCTTCCAGCTTCTGCCGGAAGAGGGCGGCCTTGCGGCGGACCTCGGCCAGAAAGCCGGGGTCGGCGATGATCTCCATCACTTTCAGCCCCACCGCGCAGGCCAGCGGGTTGCCGCCATAGGTAGACCCATGCGTGCCCGCCCCCATCGGCGCGCCCGCGCCTTCGGTTGCCAGCACCGCGCCCAGCGGGAAGCCCCCGCCGATACCCTTGGCCACCATCATGATATCGGGGGTGACGCCTGCCCATTCATGCGCGAAAAGCCGCCCCGTGCGGCCCATGCCGCATTGCACCTCGTCCAGCACCAGCAGCGCGCCGGTGCGGTCACAGGCCGCGCGCAGCCCCTGCAGGCAGGCGTCGGGCAGCGGGCGGATGCCGCCCTCGCCCTGCAGGGGTTCGATCATCACCGCCGCGACGGTGTCATCCAGCGCCGCCTTCAGCGCGTCATGGTCGCCCCAGGGCAGCACCTTGAACCCCGGCATCAGGGGCCCGAAACCATGGATCAGCTTTTCCGCCCCTGCCGCCGCGATGGCGCCGGTGGAGCGGCCGTGAAAGGCGCCCTCGAAACTCAGGATGGTGGGCCGCTCCTCGCCCCGATCATGCCAGTATTTCCGCACCATCTTGATGGCCAGTTCCGCGGCCTCGGTCCCGGAATTGGTGAAGAAGACGCTGTCGGCAAAGGTGTTGGCGACCAGCGCATCGGCCAGCGCCTGCTGCTGCGGGATCTGGTAGAGGTTGGACACGTGCCACAGCCGCTGCGCCTGATCGCCGAGCGCGGTCACCAGCGCCGGATGGGCATGGCCCAGCGCATTGACCGCGATGCCCGCTCCCAGGTCCAGAAAGCGGCAGCCGTCATCGGTGGTCAGCCAGGAGCCTTCGCCCCGGACGAAGCTGAGCGGCGCGCGGTTGTAGGTGGGCAGGACAGAGGAAATCATGGCAAGGATCCTTGCGGAAAGCCCGAGTGGTGCCAAAGGCACCATGGCAAGTCAATCGGGCACGTCGATCAGGGGGAATTGTGGGGTGCCGGCAAAGCAGGCGGGATCGGCCGTCAGACGCGGGGGCGTCGGCGTCGCAGCAGGCTGGTGCGGGCGGTGCGGTCGATCATGGCACGCAGATACGCCGGGTGCGCGG
>SKHK01000317.1 GCA_007117005.1 Paracoccaceae bacterium | reverse complement strand
TCATGGGCATTGGCGGCCTTTGCGGCCTGAACGATGCGTGCCTTGTCGGCATCGCCCTGCATGCGGGCGATGTTCTGCGCGATGGTGCCGTCAAGCAGCGCCACCGATTGCGGCACATAGCCCAGATAACGGCCCAGCAGGTCCTGCGGGTACTGGTCCAGCGTGGCGCCGTCCAGCCGCAGCGTACCCATGGCCGGGCGCACCAGCCCGGTCAGCACGCGCGCCAGCGTGCTCTTGCCCGACCCGCTGACCCCGATCACCCCCAGAGCCTGCCCCGGCTTGACCTCGAAGCTGATGCCGCGCAGCAGCGCGCGGTTCTCGCCCGGGGCCATGACGGTGATCTGTTCGGCGCGCAGCCGGGCGCGCGGGCGCGGCAACGGCGTGCGCTCGGCCTCTTGCGGGGCCTCGGACAAAAGCTCCGACAGCCCCGCCCAACCGCGCTGCGCGGCCTGCACCAGCGGCCATTGCCCGATACCCTGTTCGATCGGCGCCAGCGCCCGGCCCAGCAGGATGGAACCCGCGATCATCGCGCCCGGCGTCAACTGGTTGAGCAGCACAAGATACGCCCCCAGCCCCAGCATCGCCGATTGCAGGAACAGCCGCAGCGCCTTGGTGGCGGTGGTGAAGATGCCGGTCCGGTCGCTGGCGGATACCGTGCGGTCCAGCGCCTCGCTGCGCATCCGGTTCCAGATCGCGCGCACCTCGGCCTGCATGCCCATGCTTTGCACGGTTTCGGCCTGCCGCTGCACCAGATCGGCAAACCGGTCGGCCCGCGCGGCACTGGCCTGGGCCTGGCCCACCGGTTTGCGCGTCACCACCTGATGGATCAGCGTCAGCACGATCAGCACCCCTCCGCCGATCAGCGCCAGGATTCCCAGCCAGGGATGCAGGATGAAGATCACCCCCACGAAAAGCGGGGTCCAGGGGATGTCGAAAAAAGTCATCGGCGCGGGCGAGGTGAAGAGCCGCTGAATGGCCTCCAGGTGGCGCAGGCCGGTGACGCCGCCGGGCGCATCGCGCGTGATCGACTGGCGGACCGAGGCGTTGAAGGCGCGCGCGTCCAGCATGTCCTGAAACCGCGCCCCCCCGCGCGCGATGACCCGCCCGCGCGCATAGTCGAAGACGCCCATCATGGCGAACAGGAATGCCGTCAGCAGGGTCAGCGCCGTCAGCGTCTCGACCGACCGGCTGCCCAGCACGCGGTCATAGATCTGCAGCATGTAGATGGGGCCGGTCAGCATCAGCAGGTTGACAAAAACGCTGAACAGGAACACCGCGGCGAAAAGATGCGCGCTGCGGTTGCGCGCCTTGCGCAACTCCTCAGCCCCGTCCGCCGTCACACCGCCCTTGACCGCCATCTGATACCGACACCATCATTACCGGAAACTCCCGGCACGCGCCGGGCATGCGCGGACCTTACGCAAATGCGGCAACGCTTGTCCATTCGTGCGTGACGGGCGGGGCGGATTCCAAGGGTTGCACGGCGCGGCAGGGGCGCTTAGCGCAGCGGCCCGTCCATCAGCCGTGCCACGCCCAGCCCCGCGCGCAGCGCCAGCGGCCTCAGCACCGGCGGCACCATCGGACGCGGACGGCGGGTCAGGACGGGCGGCACGGCGCCCGCATCGCCCAGCATCGCGCCGGCGATGCGCCGCCCGCCCTCGGACGCGGCGGCCACGCCGTTGCCGTGCCAGCCCAGCGCCACGTAAAGCCCCGCCTGTCCCGGCACCGCCCCCAGCCAGGGCAGGGCAGAGCCCGTCAGGCAGGCCTGCCCGGACCAGTAGCTTACGCTTTCCACCCCGGCCCAGGCCGGAAACAGCGCCTCGAAATCGGCGCGCAGAACGGCCTGGAACGCCGCCTGTGCCGCCGGCCGGGAAGACGCACTGCCCCGCCCGCCGAACAGGAACCGCCCGCAGGGCAGCAGCCGGAAGTAATGCAGCACCCGGCGGGTGTCATAGGCCATGATCCGGCTGGTCCAGCCCTGCGCGTCCCTCTCGGCCCCGGTCAAGGGTCGCGTCACCATGATGGCCGAGGTCACCGGCAGGATGCGCCCGCGCAGCCAAGGCAGAATCGGTTCGGGGCTGTAGGCATTGGTGGCCCACAGCACCCGCCGCGCCCGCAACATCCCCCCGGCCGTGACCAGCCGCCAGCCCTGCCCGTCGCGCCGCAACGCGGTGACGGCGCTGCCGCCATGCAGCCGCACCCCGGCGCGCAGGGTCGCCCGCGCCAGCCCGCGCGCGTATTTCAACGGGTGCAGCGGAAAACCCACCGGCGTGAAAAGCCCGCCATGAAACCGCCCGCCCAGCCCCCGCGCGGCCAGATCACCCGGGCTGAGCAACGTGTCGCCCGCCACTGCCTCGGCGCGCAGCGCGTCCATCGCGCGGGGGCTGTGCGCCAGCTTCACCTCGCCCTCCGGCCCGGCATCGGCGTCGATGTCATAGCGGGCCAGATTGTCGCGCACCCGCTCGATGGCGGCGCGCTCGTAGCGGTGCCAGTCCGCGGCCGCCTGCGCCCCGTGGCGCCGCGCGATCTGCGCCTCGCCGATCATCGCGCCGCCCAGACAGCAAAACCCCCCGTTGCGCCCGGACGCGCCCCAACCGGGCTGCGCGGCTTCCAGCACCACGGCGCGGATGCCATGCCGCTCGGCCAGTTCCAGCGCGGCGTTCAGCCCGGCATAGCCCGCGCCCACAATGGCCACATCGGCCTCCGCCTCGCCGGTCAGCGGCGGGAAGACGGGCAAGTGGGGGGCGGTCGCGCGCCAATGGCTGTCGGGGCAATGGTTCTCCGGGTCGGACATGCGTTCCTGCATCTGATTGCCTTTGCCACGGCAGTTGAGCATAGTCTCGCCGGGCCCGCCAGCCGGCGATGCGCAGGCGCAAAAGCCCAATGTGAAACACCGTGAGGAGGCAGGAAAATGGCGCTGGCAGATGCGAAACACGACGTTGACGGCGCCTTCATGCGGACCGACCCCCGCGGCCCCAGCTTCGAGAACGCCTTCGGCGGCGCCACCAGCTTTCTGCGCCGGCGCTATACCAAGGACCTGACGGGCTTTGACCTGGCCATCACCGGCGTGCCCTTCGATCTGGCGGTCACCCACCGGCCCGGCAGCCGCTTCGGCCCGCGCGCGATCCGCGAGGCCTCCAGCCTGCAACCCTGCGACCCGCCCTATGGCTGGGGCTTTGACCCGCTGGACGACTTCGCCATCGCCGATTACGGCGACCTGGCCTTTGACTACGCGCGCATCGCCGATTTTCCGGCCGCGCTGCGCAACCATATCGCGGGCATCCTGGACGCAGGCGCGGGCGCGATCACGCTGGGCG
>SKHK01000134.1 GCA_007117005.1 Paracoccaceae bacterium | reverse complement strand
GTCGTTGGCGGCATGCGCAGCCTGGGTGGGGCGGTGGTGGGGGTGGTGGTGCTGTCCACCATCGCCGATATGTTCCGCCGGCTGGAAGCCGGGGTCGATGTGGCCGGCACGCGGATCGCCACGCCCACAGGTACGCAAGAGATGTTCCTGGCCGCGCTGATGCTGCTGATCCTGATCTTCCGCAAGGACGGGCTGATGGGCCGGCACGAGTTGCGCCTGCCGCGGTTTCTGACGCGCGCGCGGCAAGGATAGGCGGAAAGGCTGGACGACAGGGGCAGGCAGCCCGCGCTGGACGCTCAGCGTGTGGGCGTCAGGAAGATCTCCCGCATCTCGGTCCCCAGGTCCTGGTCCAGGGCAAAGAGAACGGCGCGCGCGACAGCCTCGGCGCGCAGGGCATCGGGTTTGGCGCTGTCGAAAAAGGGCGTGTCCACCATCCCGGGCGCGATCACGGTGCAGCGCCCGCCCCAGGCGCGCATCTCTTCCGACAGGTTGCCCGCATAGCCATGCACGAACCATTTCGTCGCGCCATAGACCGAACCGCTGATATGCCGCCGCCCGGCGGCCGAGCCCGTCAGCACCATATGCCCCCGGCTTTCGCGCAGCGCCGGCAGGGCGGCATGCGCGGTGTGCAGGACTCCCATGATATTGGCATCCACCACCGCGCGCCATTCCTGCGGATCGCCCTGTTCGGTGCCCGGCGTGGACACCCCGCGCCCGGCATTGGCGAAGACCGCATCCAGCGCGCCGAAACGCGCCACGGTCTGCGCCACCGCATCCCGCGTGGCGGCGTAATCGGCGACATCGGCGGGCAGCACCAGCGCCGCGCCGTCAAAGACGGGTTCCGCCGCCAGCGCCGCCAGCTTGTCGCCCGAACGTGCCATCAGCGCGACCTGCCAGCCCGCGGCCGCTGCGGCGCGGGCCGTCGCCGCGCCGATGCCGCTGGACGCCCCGGTGATCAGCAATACCCGTGCCATGATGCGCTGTCCTTCATGTTTCGGTCACAACTGAAGCTGTGCCTCTGCGCCGCCTTGACAACCCCGCGCTGTGGGCAACGGCGTGTCACCCCACCATGCGTTCGCGGTTTTCCCAATGCGGGATGCGCAGGTCGCGCTTCAGGATCTTGCCGGCGGGCGAAATCGGCATGGCGTCGACCACCTCCAGGCTGCGGGGCAGCTTGTAGCCGGCGATATGGGCGCGGCAATGGGCCTGCAAGGCCTCCAGCGTCAGGCCGGACAGGTCCTGCCCCGGCGCGGCCTGCACCACGGCATGCACCCGCTCGCCCCATTCGTCATCCGGCACGCCGATCACGGCGCACAGACCCACGCCCGGATAGGTCGCCAGAACACTCTCCACCTCGGTGGAAAACACATTCTCGCCGCCGGAAATGATCATGTCCTTCATCCGGTCCACCACATAGACGAATCCCTGATCATCCATGTAGCCGGCATCGCCGGTGCGCAGCCAGCCATCGACAAGCGCCTTTTCCGTCGCCTCGGGCTTGTTCCAGTAGCCCAGCATGACGGTGGGCCCGCGCACCTGCAATTCGCCCACTGTGCCATGCGGACATTCCTGCCCGTCCTCATCGGTGATGCGCAATTCCGCCGTGATGATCGGCTTGCCGGCAGAGCGCATATGCGGCACGTCCGGGTCGGCGACATGGTCCTGCGGGGCCAGCGCGGTGACCACTGCGGCGCATTCGGTCTGGCCATAGACCTGCAGGAAACCCGCCTGCGGCAGCGCCTTCATCGCGCGGGCCAAGAGCGTCACGTCGATCGGCGCCGCCCCGTAGCGCACCGCCACCAGCGAGCTGGTATCGCGCCGCGCCATGTCCGGATGGTCGATCAGCCAGCGCAGCATCACCGGCACCACGAAGATATCGCCCACGCGCTCGCGCTCGATGATCTCCAGCGCCTCGCCTGCGTCAAAGGCGGGCTGGGTGATCTGCGTGGACCCGCGGATAGAGAACTGCACCGCCGCCGCCAGCCCGCCGACATGGAACATCGGCGCCACATGCAGCCCCGGCGCCGCACCCGCATGATCGGCCGAGGCGGTAAGCCCGATGGCATTGGCCAGCACGTTGCGATGGCTGAGCATCACGCCCTTCGGCGCGCCGGTTGTGCCGCCAGTGTACAGGATCGCGGCCAGATCGTCATTGCCGCAAAAGGCGTCCGGAGCCGGTGGCGTGCCGGCGATCAGTGCCTCGTAATCATGCGAGCCGGCCGGAGCGGGGCCGGTACCGACATGGATCAGCGTCAATTGCGTCTTGCACCGCGCCTGCACATCGGCCACCAGGCCGGCGCCGAAATCGTCAACGACCAGAATGGCGGTGCCGCTGTCATCGAGCGAATAGGCGATCTCGGCCGCGCTCCAGCGGGTGTTGACGGGGTTCACCGCGCCGCCGGCCCAAAGCGTGGCGAAGATGAATTCGATATAGCGGTCGGAATTGGCCGCCAGCATGCCGGCCCGGTCGCCCTTGGCCAGGCCGAGCGTGCGCAGCGCCCCGGCCAGCCGTTCGACGCGGCCCACGAATTCGGCGTTGGTCTGGCGGCGGTCCTGGTGGATGGTGGCGGTCTCTTGCGGCCGTTCGCGCCGGGCCTTGTGCAATGCCTGGGTCAGATGCATGGCTTTTCCTCCTTTATGTCACTGCCCTGCCTGACAGGACGGGCGCGGCACCGGCCACCCCTCCCGAGTGGCGATGCCGGAACCTTGTGACATTACATATGCGGATTTTTCGGCGCGGCGATAAGGGGGAACGTGGGGTTTCGCGCGCCGGCGATACCACTTGCAGGGGCGCGTTCAGCCCTGCAGGGCGCGCAGGCGGTCCAGCGCGGCCGGCAAGCCATGCAGAGACAAGGGCACCTCGCGCGGCTCGGCGTTGAAGGGTGTCATCTGCAGTCGCAGGAATGTCCGATCCTCAAGCCCCTGCAGAAAGGCGCTGTCCAGCGCCAGAAAGGCATAGCATTCGCTGGCCTGGCACAGTCTGGGTGCCACCGTCGCCAGCGGGTCCGGTGCCATGCCGGCATGCAGCGCGACCCCGGCATGCAGGTCCAGCCCCAACGGCAGCACCAGCGTCAGGCGGGGCGTGTCACCGGCGGCGAGATCGATCCGGGCGGAGAGCACCCGCTCGCCAGAGGCGGCGCTGCGCACGTCCTGCGACAGGGTGCAGATGAGCGAACCCGCCAGATCGGTGCAGCCAAGCTCCCAGTCCTGATAGGTCTCTGACAGCCCCGCCACCGCCGCGCCGCCGCCCGGTTCCGCACCCTGTTCGGCGCCCAGCGGCCCGGGCAGCAAAAGCGCCAGCGCCAGAGCGGCCGCCAGCGCCCCCTGCCCCCGGCGCAGCCGCGCC